>JANLUQ010000554.1:0-2585 GCA_031363565.1 Armatimonadota bacterium
GAGGTTGGGGGTGGACGTGCGTACCTCGGCCACCTTCGCCACCTGCTTGGCGTTCTCGGCGATGACCGCCTTCGCGCCGCTGTCGGACAGGATGTGCGCGATCTGCGAGGCCGGAAGGGTCGGGTAGACCGGAACCGAGACTGCCCCAACGGCTAACGTCGCCAGGTCCAAAATCGCCCATTCGGGCCGGTTCTCGGACAGAATCGCCACCCGGTCGCCCCGCTCGATGCCCAGCGCGCGCAGGCCCAGGGCGACCCGCCGGACGCGGGCGTCGAGATCCTGGTAGGTCACGGCCTCCCAGGTCTTGCTTCCGTGCGGCTTGCTGGAAAGCGCGGGCCGGTCGGGGTACAGGCGCGCGGCCTCGGCGAAGCGCGTGTTGACGGTATCAAAGTCGGGCATGAGGGCTTTCTCCGGGAGTCCGTTCAAGTGGAGGGTGTGAAGACTAGCATAGCAAACTGCGGCGCGAATGTCAAGCCATTCCATGGCTGGCGGCCTGCCTTGGCACAGACAAGGAAGGCGTGTCGTCCTACAGCATGAGACCATTCCGTCCCATCCTGCGCCGGCTATGCTACGATCGGATCGCGCACCGGCACTCGCTGAACCGCCGGAAATTGGCGGTGGCTTACCTGACTGGGGCGGGCGTCGAGATCGGCGCGCTCGACCAGCCGCTCCCCGTCCCTCACCGGGCGCGTATCGCCATGTATACCACATGATGGCTCACAAGATTTTGTGATCGCCAACCACTTCATCGAGCATTGCGCCGACCCAATCCGTGCCTTGAAAAACCAACTCCATATCCTGGAGGTCGGCGCCCTGACCCTGCTCCACTACAGGACGAAATGGAACATGTAGAACAGGCGCGTCCGCGGCTTGCCGTGCAGCAAGGGGAACTCGACCCCGATGGAGTTGCTCTCGTCCAGCCGAAATGAGGGCGCGACGGCCAGCCCGTGTAGGGTGAGCTGGCCATCCAGCGAGAGACGGTCCTTCGGGCCGAACGTGACGGCCTGATAGGCCAGGGCGGGGCTGAGGCCCTCCGAGCCGCCGACCAGAAGCCCGAACTTGATGGTCGGCGCGGACAGCGAGGACGGCGGGACATAGGGCGTTGGGTCCATGCCGAAGCGGGAGCGCAGGAACTTGATGCCGACAGCCTCGATTTGCTTCTGGGCGAAGACCGCGCCGTAGTGCCCCGTTGGGGTCCAGACGATGCGCGCGCCGCCCAGGGCTTCCGCCAGGTGGTGGGCCTGCTTGGGCGAGATGAAGATGTCGTAGCGTCCGTTAAACAGCAGGGCGTTGTTCGGGTCGAAGCCGTGCAGCCAGTTCGCCGGCTCGACCGGGGCCATGTCCCGCTTCAGCGAATCAAAAGTGACGCCGTGATAAAGCAGGGCCGGGTGCAGGCCGGACGTAATGAAGCTGTCGAAGACGACATCGGAGACATCCACGCCCCCGACGATGGTCACTAGGGTGCGCGCCCTCCGGTCCACGCCTGCGATCAGCGGGGCCAGGACGCCCCCCAGGCTGATCCCCGAGACGCCCATGCGGGTGGGATCAATATCCGGGCGCTTTTCGAGCCAGTCGAAGGCCCGCCGGGCGTCCAGGACGGCCTGACGCAAGGCGCCGACCATCTGGGGTACGTCGCCGGACAACAGCTCCACGCCCTCAATCCGGGGCAGGGGGCGGCGATTGTAGCTGTAGGGCTGGATGATCAGGAAGGCGGCGATCCCGGCTTTTGCCAGGCTGGCCGACTGCTCGAACTCGGTCGCAAGCGTCGTCGGTAGCCACTCGTGTTCCACCAGCATGACCGGGTGCGGGCCGGGCGTGTCCGGGAGAAACAGGAACCCGGTGACCGTGTTATTGACGGCATAGGGCGTCGTGACCGGGCTTGGGAAAGTGACACGGAGCGCGTGGAACCCCGTCCCGGTCGCATACAGCGTCGAGAATGGCTCTAACGTGACCTCGAACGGCGCGCGGGCGTCGTAGTCGTAGAAGTGCGGGTCAACGGCCACACGCTGCGGCGCGGCGAGCGCCGCCCCAGCGAGGCAGAGCAGGCCTGTCAGCAACAGGAACACGGTGGCGAAACGCGCACGGGGGCGCGGCGATAGAGCGTCTATTCGGGGAGTCCTCGGGAAGTGTGATTGTGCCCAGTATACCCGCCGCCGGTGCGATTTCCGGCACGGCAAAGGGTTGACAGCCGCCCGATGCGCGTGCTATACTGCGAGACAATATTTTACAAAAAACGGCAGGGAGCGGGATAGCATCATGGCAAAAGTTTGTGACATCAGTGGGCGTCATGCCCAGGCGGGGCGGTGGACTCGCCACCCGCACTCCGGTTCGTGGGCGCACCGCGCCCCGCAGAAGGCCCGCCGGTTCCAGGTGAATCTCCAGAGCGTCACCATCCAGACGCCGAAGGGGAAGATCAAGATCAAGGTCGCCGCGCGGATGCTGACCTCCAGGAACTTCCAGGCCATCGTCGCCGGTCAGAAGCAGCTTCCGGCGCACCTGCTGAGGTAGGCCGGGTTAAGTGCAGAGCAAGCAAAAGAAGCGGGGGCGGGGGGTATAACCCCCGCCCGCGTGGTTTTTGTATTTTT
>JANLUQ010000587.1:0-10165 GCA_031363565.1 Armatimonadota bacterium
ATGCGCCGCAGCCAGGCCCCGAACGCGGCGGCCTCCATTAGCCGGGGCAGGTCGCGCCAGGCCTGTACGAACGCCTCTTGGGCCGCATCCTCGGCAGCGGCCGGGTCATGCAGCAGGGTCCGCGCATAGGCGACGGCTGGGTCCTGGAACCGCCGCACTAGCGCGTCGAAGGCACGGGTATCGCCGCCCTGCGCCCGCGTCACCGTCAGTATCAGAGCAGTGTCGGTCATCGTCTCCCCCTACTTCTTATGCCCCATCCGTGCGGTGTTTGGTTTATGGGGTCTTGTAATCGCACTTCCTGCCGGTGTGGGTCAGGTATAATAGCAGGCGATCCTACCGGAAGCAGAGGCCAGCCTCCTGCAACTCAACGAACAATTATGACAAACGCAAACACAGAAGCCGTAAAGAAGAAAGTCGTCGTGCTGGGCAGCGGCCCCATCCGCATCGGGCAGGGGATCGAGTTCGATTATGCCAGCGTCCACTGCGTCCGCGCCTTGCGCGAGGCGGGGTACGAGGCCATCATCATCAACAACAACCCCGAGACGGTCTCGACGGACTTCGACACCTCAGACCGGCTCTACTTCGAGCCGCTGACGCCGGAGGACGTGCTGCACGTCATCGAGCGTGAAAGCCCAATCGAGGGGGTCATCGTGCAGTTCGGCGGGCAAACGGCGATCAACCTGGCGAAGCCGCTGTCCGAGGCGGGCGTTCCGATCCTCGGCTCATCCTTCGACAGTATTGATCTGGCCGAAGACCGAAACCGGTTCGAGGGCCTGCTGGCCCGGCTGGACATCCCTAAGCCGGCGGGGCGGGCAGTCACCTCGACCGAGGCCGCCGTCGCCGTCGCTGACGAGATTGGCTACCCCGTCCTGGTGCGGCCCTCCTATGTCCTGGGCGGGCGTGCGATGGAGATCGTCTACAACCACGCCGACCTGCGCGAGTATATGCGCTATGCCGCCGACATCTCGGATGGGGCGCCGATCCTGGTGGACCGCTATATCGTGGGGAAAGAAGCGGAGGTGGACGTCATCGCCGACGGCAAGGGCGGCTGCCTGCTGCCGGGCATCATGGAGCATATCGAGCGGGCCGGCATCCATTCGGGCGACTCGATGGCCGTCTACCCACCCCAGACCATCAGGCGCGAGACCATTGACCAGATGGTCACTTATGCCACGCGGCTCTCGGAAGCTTTAAACGTAGTCGGCCTGATGAACATCCAGTTCGTCATCGAGGATGATCAGGCGTATGTCATCGAGGTCAACCCGCGCGCCTCGCGCACGGTTCCTTACCTGAGCAAGATCACCGGCATCCCCATGGTGAAGGCCGCGACTTGGGCGGCCCTGGGCCGGACTCTGGCCGAGCAGGGGTACAAGAACGGCCTGCACCCAGATCAGCCCAATATCGCTGTCAAAGCGCCTGTCTTCTCCTTCGCCAAGCTGACCGACGTCGACATCAATTTAGGTCCTGAGATGAAGTCTACGGGCGAGATTCTGGGGATAGACACGGACTTCTCGCGCGCCTTGTACAAGGCGATGGTAGCAAGCGGCATTGACGTCCCCGCCGGGGGTAAAGGTGCGTCCCTGCTGGTGACATTAGCCGATGGGGACAAGGAGGAAGCCTTGCCGATCATCCAGGGCTTCGCTGCCTTGGGATTTCAGCTTTACGCGACCAGTGGCACTGCCCAGTTCCTGTCCGCGCACGGCCTGGAAGTGACGGCGGCCAAGAAGATCAGCGAGGGGACGCCCAACCTGCTGGACCTGATCCGGGGGGGGCGGGTCGCGCTGCTCATCAACACGGTCTCCAAAGACAAGCAAATCGAGAAAGAGGCCGCGCTCATTCGCCGCGCCTCGGTCGAGCATTCCATCCCCTGTCTGACCTCGCTCGACACCGCCCGCGCCCTGCATACAGCCCTGGCGACCCGGCAGGTCGGCGAGGCATTCGAGGTGATGACGGTGGACAAGTATACGACCGGATAGCCTGAGCCTAGGCGACCGCCCACTTCACAGGCGGGTGGGGCGCTTGAAGAGGACGACGCTGTGTCCCTCGGCGGTGGGACGGAACTCGACCGCATCGGCGAGGTGCTGCATGAGCGGCAGGCCGCGCCCGCCGGGGGCGTCAGGGTCAGGCATAGCGGAGCGAAGATCAGAGGGGATGATGCCTGTCCCACGGTCAGTGACTTCGATCCGCAGTGCGCCGTCGGGGGTGCGGTGGCCTGTGATGCTCAACTCGTCGGCATCGCCGGCGGGAGAGCCGTGGCGGACGGCGTTGGTGACTGCCTCAGTCACGGCAGTCTGGAAATCCTCTGTGGCCGCTCGGTCGAAGCCCAGGGCGGGCATCCAGTGGCCCACGGCCTGGCGCACCTCGGCGGCGCAGTCGGCGCGGCAAGAGAAGCGGAAGGCAAAGAGCCTTTCCCCGGTGTCCGGCTCGGCTTTATCCGGTCGGCTGCTGCCTGGTCCGACTTTCCAGGTGAGCACCGCATGAAGGGAACGGCTGTCGTCTGCCGCCGCCGCTTCCTCTGACGCCTCCTCTGACGCCTCCGTCCGACGCGCGACCATCAGGGCCATGTCATCCTGCGGGCGGCCTCCGGTCCATTGCTTCGCGGCCTCCTGAAGCCGGGCGGCCAATGCGCCCGCGCCGACTTCAGGCGGCATGGCCTCAATCATGTCCCGGACGCGGGTCAGGTCCAGCATCTCGCGGGAGCCGGCTCTGCGCGCTTCAGTCAGGCCATCCGTATAGAGGATCAGGGCGTCCCCCGGCCCGAGGTAGTCCGTGGCCTGGGCATAGGTATGGTCGGCGACCCCCAGAATCGGGCCGTTGGACTCCAGCAGGTCCGAACTGCCCCCAGCCCGCTTGATGATCATCGTCTCATGGCCTGCGCCGGTCCAGGCAAGCCGCCCATCAGTGGGGTCGAACGCGGCATAAAAAAGGGTGACGAAATGGTCGCCCAGGCCCGACGTGTCGCTGCACAGGAGCTTGTTCAGTCGGGTCAGCACCAAGCCTGGAGCGGCGGCCTCGGTCGCGAAGGCGCGCAGTGAGTACTTCACGGTCGCCGTCTGCACGGCGGCGCTCAACCCCTTGCCTGACACGTCGGCAATGACCAGGCCCACCCGTCCGTCCGGCAGGCGGAAGGCGTCATAATAGTCTCCACCAACTCGCGACTCGTCCAAGCCGGTGCTGTAGTTGGCTCCCAGCGTCAAGCCTGGCATCCAGTCGGGGATGTCGGTCAGGAAGGCGCTTTGGAGCATGTCGGCGACGCGGTGCTCCCGCGCATAGAGCCGTGCGTTCTCCAGCGCGAGGGCGAGGATGTCAGCGACTGCGCCGAGAAAATCGACCTCGTCCGTCGCCCAGACGCGCGCCTCGTCACTCTGCTGGGCAATGAACAGCCCATTGAACTGGCCGCGCAGGAAGATGGGGCAGGCGATGAAGGCGCGGGTCAGGTCTCGCCCGTCGGCATCCAGCGAAACCCGGTCCAGGCCGTGGTCCTGCGAGGCGACCGGCCGCCCCGCTTCCCAGACCTCCACAGCGCCTGGCGGACAGTCGGCCAGCCGGTACACGAAAGCCAGGCCCGGCACACCGGGGGCGGCATACTGCTGAGACAGCACTTCCAGCGCGTCACGCGCAGGGCTGAGGCGCGCGCAAAGGCACCGGCTGACCTTTAGAGCCTGCCCGACCCGTTCGGTGACGATCCGCAGGATCTCATCCATGTCCAGAGTGACGCGCAGTGCCTGACCAATCTGGTTGATGAGCGCTTCGCGCTCCGCCCGCCACTGGGCCTCCTCGAGAAGCCGGGCGTTGTCCAGCGCGGCGGAAATGCGCTGGCCTAGGTCCTCCGCCAGCGCCAGATCGTCCGCACCATAGGTCCGTCCGTTCTGGGTCGAAGCAAACGAGAGCGTCCCCAGGACGCGCTGACGCGCCCACAACGGGACGCAGAGGTAAGCGTGAATGCCGAGCGCGCGCAGCCGTCGTCCGTGTTCTGCGGTCTGGGCGTGGCCGCCCAAAATATCTTCGGACACGTCGGCGATGAGCTGCGGCTCCCCAGTTCGCAGGACATGTCCCACCCCAAGTGAGGCGTTCGGGTCAAGGGGGTAAAGGCTCTGCATCTCGACCATGCGCTCTTCCTGGTCGGGGTCTGCGTGTGCGGCCGCCAGCAGGCAGATTTCGCCGGAAGGTTCCTGGACGTTGACGGCGCACCAGTCTACCAGCCGGGAGGTCGCGAGGCGGACGACGCTCTTCAGGGTGGCACGCGTTTCCAGAGAGGAAGCGAGGATGGCGCCGGCTTCTGCCAGAAATGCCACTCGCTGCTGTGCCTCTTTGACCTCGGTGATATCGTGCATCGTGACAACCGCCAGGATGGCCTCGCCGGTCCTGCCGCGCGCCGGTGTGCCGCTGAAACTTATGGTCCAGGTCCGGCCCGTATCGCGGCGGCATACGCGCACTTCGAAATCCGAAAACGTCTCGCCGCGCAAGGCGCGTGACAAGGGCCACTCCTCAAGGCCAAGTTCCCGCCCGTCCACGGTATTCATCGTGAACGTATCCGTGAACTCCTCCAAGGGCCGCTGGACATCTTCCGGACCCTGGTAGCCAAGCATGGTCAAGGCGGCCGGGTTCATCGCGAGGATGTTGCCGTCTAGATCGCTCACGACCAGCCCGTCCGTTATGCTGGTCAGCACGGCTTCCATCTGGCCTTGCTGGACCGCCAGGTTCTCACGGAGCCGCCCACGATCAGCTTCGGCCTGTATCGCCTCCATTTCTGCCCGGCCGATACGCACAGCGGCCCGCAGGGTGCGTGCCAGCGATTCGGGTGTCAGTTTGGCTTTCGAGAGATAATCCGCCGCGCCCGCCTTCATCATCTCCACGGCGACCATCTCATCGCCGTGTCCGGTCAGCATGATGATCGGGGTGGCGATGCTGCGCGCCTGCGTTTCGCGCAGGATCGCCAGCCCATCCCCGTCGGGGATCTGTAGATCCAGCAGGACGGCGTCGAACCCCTCGGAGGTGAGCCGGTCCAGCGCCTCCGCGCCTCGGTCGGCCTCCGCGACCTCGACATCCAGGTCCGAGGCCAGCAGGGCACGGTGGGCCGCCTGCCGGTCAACGGCGTCGTCGTCCACGATCAGCACGCGCAATGAGTTTGACATAGGGAATGGTATTCCTGCGACTACGGAAGATGGTATTCCTGCGACTATGGAAGCTCGCACAGCATCCAATACTTGCTCAGCGTCGCCATCATCTCGATGAAGCTGCTCAGGGTGGGGGGCTTGAGGATATAACCGGCGACGTTGTACCTGTAAGCATCTGCTTTGTCGCATTCCTCGTCTGACGCGGTCAGCACAACTACGGGGATAAGGCTTAATTCGGGGTCGCCCCGCAGCTCTCGCAGGAATTCGATGCCGTTCATCTTCGGCAGGCTCAGGTCCAGGAGGATGATACGGCGCTCGGCAAGACAGTGCGGCATCCCACCGCATCCGCGCAACATTTCCAAAGCTTCGACTCCGTTGCTTGCGACATGGAGCGGGTTCAGAATACTGTTCTTTTTGAAGGCCCGCCGGACGTTCATCACGTCAAGTTCATCATCCTCCACCAGCAGAATTTTGAGCAGCTGTTTCGACATTTCTTGCCTCTCCCCTAACCTTCGGCGTAAAAGTCCTGTGGCCAAGTGAAGTAGAATTTCGCGCCTTTGCCTTCCTCCGAAGTGACACCGACCATTCCGCCCTGACCCTCGACGATCTTCTTCACGAGCGCCAGGCCGACCCCGGTGTTCTCGACTTTGTCCTGCGCTTCCAGAGTTTGGAAGAGCATCCAGATCCGGTCGTGGTACTTTGGCGCGATTCCTGGCCCGTCATCGGCAACCGCGAACTCATGCCACCTGTCGTGGCACCGAACGCTGACATGGATATGCCCATCGGCCTTGTCATGGTGCTTGACGCCGTTGCTCAGGAGGTTCTGGAAGACCTGCTGCAAGGCGAGCTGCTGTGTGTGGAGCATGGGCATGTCGTCATCGAGCGTGATGGCGATGCCTGGCGGCGGCGCCAGCAGGTCAATAACCTCGGTCAGAAGGGCTTTGACATCCACGGCCTCGGGAGCGATTTCGGTCCGGCCAATGCGCGAGTATTGCAGGATGCCCTCGATCATGGCCTCCATGCGGCTGACACGGCCCCGGAGCAGATCGAACTGGCCTGCCACTTCGGGCGAGATCGCTTCCTCCAGGTCCTCCTCGATCCAGCGCGACAGGTTGGCGATGCCGCGCAGGGGCGCCCGCAGGTCATGCGAGGTGACATACGCGAATTGGTCCAGCTCGGCGTTGCGCCGCTCGAGCGTCCGGGTCATCGCGTCCAGCTCTTCCACACGGCGGTGCAGCGCTTCTTCAGCCTCGCGGCGGGCGGTGATGTCCTCGTGTGAGACGATGACGCGCGGGGGACCCTCGCCGGGAAACCGGGTGCCCCGCAAGGTGAACCAATGCTTCTCTGTCGGAGTATGGCAGGGATATTCCAAGGAAAACATCCTCGTTTGGCCCGCCAAGACGGCGCGAATGCCGGACGCGGCCCCGCCAGCTTCGGCGGCCCATTCGCCCGTCGCCGCATCACAGATCCGCAGATAGTTCACTTCTTTGCTGAGAGTGCTGCTGCCCGGCAGACTCGACTCAGCAAATGACCGCCAAGCGGCGTTGACCGCGAGAATCTTCCCCTCGCCGTCCAGAATGGCGATTCGGGCGGTCAGCCCGTCTAGGGCCGAATGCGCGATCTCTTCCGATATCATCGCTCTCCTCCGGTTGTGGCAGACTATAGATCCGCCAGACAGGCTCCTAACAGGTCCAGGAACCGCTCGATCTCGTCCGACGTCACGCTCAGGTTGGGCCGTGTGCGGATGCTGTCTGCGCCCGCGCCGAGCAGCAGCAGGTCATGCTCCTGCAAGGCGGTCTCGGTCAATCGGCCGCGCATGGCCGGCTCGACCAGCGTGAACCCTTGATACAGCCCCAGTCCGCGCACGTTGCGGATGACGGCCGGGAAACGGCGCTGCAATGCGCGCAGCCCCTCGGCAAGCCGCTCCCCGCCGCGCGCGGCGGCTCCGATAAGGCCCTCGTCCTCCACGACGCGCCATTCCTGGCAGAAGCGGACCATATCGGCAAGGCCCCCGCCCCAGGTGCTATCCAGGACTCCGATGTCGGCTAGCGGCTCGCGCATGAAGAGCGCGCCTAGGGCGAATTTCTTGCCAACGGCGACGGCCTCCGGCGGGTATGGCAGGTCAAACTGGTCAATTGCGAACAGGGTTCCGGTCGGCCCCGCCGAGGTCTGGACCTCATCCACGCCTAGGCCGACGTCATAGTCGTGCGCCAGACGAGAGAGGCCCTGGAACCAGATATCCTGGGCGACCCGCTGGCCCCCTGCGCCCTGGATCGGCTCGACGATGATGCCGACGATCTCATCACCCATCCGAGTCAAGATGCCCTCGATCAGGTCGAGGCTTTGACGGGTGCGGGCGTCGTTTTCCTCGACGGGTGCGTCGTTGTCCACGGCGGGGAACGGCACTTTGATGTTGCCGGAAGCGGCCAGTCCCTCGAAGTCCTGGGTGGCGACCGGGTCCAGGGTCTGGGTCACTTGCAGAGCGTAAACGGTCCGCCCGTGGAAGGCCTGGTCGAAATAGATGAAGCGGCGCGGCGATGCCTCGCCGGCCTGCCCACCGCGCCGCAGCCGCCGGGCATTATGCCGCGAGAGCAGGTACTTGAGCATGTTCTCGACGGCTTCCGCGCCCGAGTTGACGGCGTAAACCTCGCGCGTCTCCAGGCCCTGCATGGTCCGGGGGGCCAGGCGATACAGCAGGCGGTAGTAGTCGAGACACTCGGCCGTCAGAAAGTCGGGGTTTGCAACCTTATTATTGGCCGCGAGCGCCAGTCTCCGTAGATAGGCGGGTTCCTGGAGGCGCGGGTGGTTATGACCGATCAGCTTGGAGCCATAGTAGCCCGTCCAGTCGAAGAGATGCTGCCCATCCACCGTCGCGAGCGACATCCCCGTGCCGTGCTCGATATCCACGACGAACGGCCAGGGGTGGTAGATGACATAGCGCTGCATCTCCGCGATCATCTCCCGGCTGCGCGGACCTGGGTAACGGGGGGGCGCCTCCGTGCTTTCATCTCGCATGCTTTTATTATGGCATATTTTGCCCCTTCAGGCGGACGTGATATTTGCCGATACTGTCTATTATGAGGACATTCGGCACGAAGCGCAAGACGGATGAGGTGGGGGACGCGGCTTTGATAGGGCGGCTGATCATTGTCACCGGAGCGTCCAGCGGGATCGGCTACGGCACGGCCCGACGGTTGGCCCAGATCGAAGGCGCGCGCGTGGTCGCCATCGCCCGCCGCCGCGTCTTCCGGATCGAGGCGCTGGCGGCCCAGGTGCGCGAGCAGACGGGCGAGGAGCGCATCTTCCCGCTGACGACGGACATGGCAGACCGGGCGCAGGCCGAGGCCGTCGTGCATCAGGTGGCAGAGAAGTTTGGGCGCATAGACGGCTTTATCCATGCCGTCAACCGTGCCCTCAAGCTAGGCGCGCTGGATGTGAGCGACCATGAATTCGATCTGACCATGCAGGTGAATGTCAAGAGCGCCCTGTACGGCGTTCAGGCCGTCGTGCCTATCCTGCGCCGATATGGCGCGGGTGGGATCGTGATCTATAACCCGACGCCGCGCGAGACGGCGGACTTCGTCGCTTCGGAGGCCGTCTACACCGCCGCCGCGCACGCCCTTTCCGCACTGACGACTGGCTGGACGCGGCAGCTCGACGGGTCTGGCGTCGGCGTCCGCGAGGTTGCCCCTTCTCCGGACGGCGATGGTGCCGAGACCGTTCTGGGCCGCGCCGGGGTCGCTCACGATGCTTTGCTGACCGCCGCCCTGCGCGAGACGCTGTCCTCGTCCGTCACCGTCCCGGCGGCTCCCCCCAAGACTTCACTCTTCCAGTTCCGACAGCCGCAGGAGAGCCGCCCGCCGCAGGAAACGCGCCCCACGCAGGAGGCTCGTCAGCCACAGGTCCTGCGCTCGCACGGTGGCCTCGTGCTGACGGAGTTTTAGGCTGCTCTTCCAGCGTAGAGGCGTGAACATTTTGCCCGCCTTCGGCGTCCTTCTTCCCAGCAGGGATGAAACATCCCCCCCATAGGAGAAAAACCGATGAAGAAGTTCTTACCGATCACTCTGGCCGCCGTTACCTTCGGCCTCGCCGCCGCCTTTGCGGTTCCCCAGCCCGCGCAGGCCGCGTCCGGCGCACATGGGGCCAAAGCGCCCGGCATGAGGATGAAGAAGATGGCAGACGCCCTCGGTCTCACTGAAGCCCAGAAGGCGCAGATGCAGCCGATTCTTCTAAGCGCCCAGCAGCGGGCAATGGCGCTCAGGGCGGACACGACACTGATGCCCCAGGCGCGACAGGCCAAAATGAAGGACCTCCGCAAAAGCACCCGCCAGCAGATGATTGCGGTCCTGACGCCTGCCCAGCGCGAGAAGATGAAGGTGCTGCGCTCGCAGCAGCGCGCCGCGAAAGGCCCCAAAGCGTAAGCTGCCCCCTCTTGATGAATTCCTGACGCTACGCACGGGCTTTGGCCGTGGATGCCCTGCCGTGAACGACTCGCTGTCGGGTGCAGCTGCTCCGTGAACGACCCGCCGTAAACGGCAGGTCTGGGCGTTCTGCTTACCGGTAGTCCGGGTGGATATCGTCTAGAGCAGGGAACTCGCGGCGGTAGGTCAGCAGGGCCTCCCGGTCCAGATGTGCTGCCAGCGTTCCCTCCTCCGTGCCGCCATCCGCCAGGATTTCGCCGCGCGGGCCGAAGATCAGGCTCCGGCCCGGATAGGATAGGTTCGGGTCATCCCCGCAGCGGTTGACGCCGACCATATAGGCCTGGTTCTCGATGGCGCGCGCCTTCAGCAATGTTGTCCAGTGGTCAATGCGCGCCTGGGGCCAATTGGCGAGGACGCAGAAGACCTCGGCCCCAAGCCGTGCCGCGCGACGAAAGACTTCCGGGAAGCGCAGATCGTAGCAGATGAATGGGGTGATGCTGAACCCCTGCCACTCGAACAAAGCGATGACCGAGCCGCGCCCGTAGTGATGCGTCTCCAAACCATAAGAAAATGGGTGCATCTTGGTATAGCGGGCGGCTTCCTCGCCGTCCGTCCCGAAGAAGACGG
>JANLUQ010000608.1:0-4777 GCA_031363565.1 Armatimonadota bacterium
GCAGGACTGGTACGAGGAGTTCAACGCGCTCATCCTGGCCGTCAAAGTCGTGGACAGCCTTGATGCCGCCGTCAGCCACATCAACACCTACGGCACCCGCCATTCCGAGGCGATCATCACTGGGGACTATGCCGCCGCCCAGGCGTTCACCGATGGCGTGGACTGCGCCGCCGTCTATGTGAATGCCTCCACACGCTTCACGGATGGCTTCGAGTTCGGCTTTGGGGCGGAAATCGGCATCTCCAACCAGAAGCTCCACGCACGCGGCCCGATGGGCCTGGAAGAGCTGACCACCTATAAATACGTTGTGCGTGGACAAGGGCAGATACGTGGATAGGGGCACCCCCCGAAAATGAACTCTCTTGATAGTCTGGCCGCTCCGGTAGGCGCGGTTTGGCCCCCTCCCTCTACCGAACAGTCGCCTGTTTTCGAGATCAAGTTTACCAAGGCGATAATACGCAGTCAGCTCTTCTCTATCTGGTTTTACCAACCTGCTTTTCGAGGACACAAAATGGAGGTGAGCGAACATGGGATCACCGGATTAAATTTAAGGTCAGGTGCTGCGAGCCTATCGTGGTCAGACGTCAAATCCGTGACACTCGCTCGTAAACGAAATCAGGTCTGTATACTATACCGATCTCCCTTTTTCGGCATGGACTATGATCTCTCTAGCATCATCTCCACGGATCACGAAAACTTTGATCATGTCGGTGGTGCTCTCAAACGCTTCGCGAAATGCTCCGTGGTGGAAGATGAGAAGATCTACTGGTCTTACAGCAAGCTGATTTTCTGGTTTAGCCTGTTTTGGCTGTGCGAGTTATCCCTGGTTTTTGGGAATCACCACAGCCAATGGGCCGCTTATTGGAAACAGGCGCTTGTGTTTCTTAACCATTTAGTTTCTTTGAATCTGCCGTGAGAGCTTAGAAGATATGCAGCGACTAGGCATCATGGGCGGCACATTCGACCCGATCCACTATGGGCACTTGCTAATGGCCGAGGAGGCGCGGCAGGCATTTGCCTTGGATCAAGTCGTCTTCGTGCCGAATGGCCGGCCCGCACACAAGAAAGCCTATTCGGTCAGCTCGCCGGAAGACCGCTATGCGATGACGCTGCTGGCAACGGGATCTAATCCCTACTTCTCCTGCTCCCGTATCGAGATCGAGCGGCCTGGCCCATCCTATACAATAGACACACTGCGCGCCTTCCACTCACTCTACCCCGATCTAGATGCCCTCTATTTCATCACTGGGGCAGATGCCGTGCTGGAGATTCTGACCTGGCACGAGTATGATAAGCTGGGGCGGGAGTGTCAATTCATCGCCGTCACCCGCCCTGGCTTTGTCCTGGAGCGGCTGGCGGAGATCACCGACGCCGAGTTCCTGCACCGGGTCTCCTTCCTGCCCATCCCCGGCCTGGAGATCTCCTCCACGGACATCCGTCGCCGCGTCCGCGAGGGCCGAAGCGTGAAGTATCTGACGCCGGAGCCGGTCGAAGCTTATATCCAGCAGCAGGGATTGTACCGGCCTTTGCCGCCGATGCAAGACTGACCGGCACTTCCAGTGCCGGTGCAAATCGCCAACTATGACTGATGCCCTCGAACGACAAGAAGACACGGAACGACAATTAGCCCTCGCGCGGCGGCAGCTTGAAGCCGTCCAGCGCATCAGCACTGCCCTGTATTCGGTGACGGATACAGACACCTTGCTGCGTCAGGCCCTCGATGTGGCCCTAGCGGTGGTTGAAGCGGATGCAGGCTCTATCCTACTCTATAACCCGGACAGAAACGTGCTTGTCTTCCGCCATGCGGTCGGCCCGGTCGCAGCCTCACTGCTGGGGACAAGCCTGGACCTCTCGCTTGGGAAGGGGATCGCGGGGGACGTTTTTCGGACGGGTCAGGGGCGGCTCACGCCGGACGTCGAGCGGGATGCCGACCACATCGGCACCGTGGACGCCCGCACTGGCTACCAGACCCACTCGCTGATGACTGTTCCGCTGAACACGCGTCAGGGGCTGCCCCTCGGCGTCATCCAGTTCGTCAACAAGCGCGTCGGTGACTTCGATGCCGGTGATATGGCCGTCGCGGAGATCGTCGGCAGCCTCGTCGCTTTGAGCCTCCAGAACGCACTGCTGGCGCGGGAAGCGAACCTTGCCGCCGTTGCTCGCTCGGTGGGTGAGATCAGCCACGACATCGGTAACATGCTGACGCACGTCCTGCCCTATGTCGAGACACTGGAGGGCTGCATCGCCGATGTGCGTGCAGGAAAACCCAACTCGATGGAGGTTCTGGAGAGCTTCTACGGGGAAGTGCGTGAGAATGTCGCGGACGGCGTCCAGCAGGTGACCGCCCGGACCCGCGAGATCGCCTCCGCCCTCAAGGGCGAAGTCGCCCCACTTGACTTCAAGCCGGGCCGTCCGTTTGACACCGCCGCGCGCGTCGTTCAATCACTCGAGGCAGCCGCTCAGCGCACTGGCATTACATTGTGTGTGGCGGGCGACAGCAAGCTCGAAGCGACTTTTGACAGCCACCGCCTTTACAATGCCCTATATAACCTGGCGAACAACGCTCTCCCCGAAACGCCGGACGGCGGCTCCATTATAGTATCCGTCACCGCCGATCCTGACCCCGGTTTCTACTGCCTCACCGTGGCGGACACTGGGAAGGGGATGCCGGAAGAGGTTCAAGAGAAGCTGTTCACCGACGCTGTCTACTCCACCAAGCCCGGCGGGACCGGCCTGGGGACGAGGATCGTCCGGCGCATCGTCGAGCAGCACGGCGGCGCCCCCTCCGTCGTCAGTGCCCCAGGGCAGGGGACGACGTTCACCCTCCGCCTGCCCAAAAGCCCTCAAGCCTTACCAGGCTAGCCGACCTCAGTCGGCTAGCTGAATCAGGCGCCCCATTCGTAGTGCAGAATATCCCCGTTGTGGCTGAGCACGTCGTCAATCGCATCCCGCTTGACCCCCCGTGCGAGCGTGACCTGCAAGTGAGCCATTTCGGAGTTCGCCATCTTCTCCAGCTTCAAGTCGCGCGTTTGGACGTTCTGCTGATGGAGATGGTCGAGCATCACATGGACGGCATCGAGAGGATCGCAATCGGGCTTGAACACTACGGTCAGCGCCTGATGCCGACGCTGACGGATCAGGTCTTCCTCGAAGGTGTTGAGGAGAGTGAGGGTGAAGAGGATGATCAGTGTCGCCACTGCCCCAAGTTCCGCGTACAGCCCGCCGTAACCAACCGCGATTCCGACCCCGGCGATTGCCCAAAGGCTGGCGGCCGTGGTCAGCCCATGCACCAAGCCGCCCGTCCCCTCGCGAATGATGGTGCCCGCGCCGAGGAAGCCGACCCCGGTGATGATCTGGGCGGCGATCCGGTCGCCATTCGGGCCGAAGGACTGCGATACCTGTGTGATCAAGGTCGCCCCGACGCAGACCAGGATATGCGTCCGCAGCCCCGCCGGGCGCGCGTGGCGCTCCCGCTCCCAGCCGATCAAGCCGCCAAGCAGCAGGGCCAGGAGCAGCAGGCCGGTCATGTGGACCAAAGGCAGATGCAGAAAGGCGACGATGCTCAGGCGGTGGCCTCCGCCTTTAGGGACTCGACGAGGCCCGCGACATGCGCCGATGCGCTCGCGATAGGGACGGCGAACTTATTTGCGGCATCGCGCCGCAGGCTGACCTCGACCGTGCCCTCCGCCAGCGACTTGCCGACAACGACCTTGACGGGGATTCCCAGCAGGTCGGCGTCTTTGAACTTGACGCCGGGGCGCTCGTCGCGGTCATCTAACAAGACATCCACGCCTGCCGTTTGCAGTGCTCTGTACAGATCCTCCGCTGCCTCCTTTTGCGCGTCATCTTTTATCCCGACCAGCACGATCACGACCTCAAACGGCGCGAGGGTGACCGGCCAAAGGATGCCGTTCTCATCATGGTGCTGCTCGATCGCGGCCGCCATCAGCCGCGACACGCCGACCCCATAGGAGCCGCCAAGAAGAAGCCGCTTTACGCCACTTTCATCCGTAAACATCGCATTCATCGCCGCCGAGTATTTGGTCTCGAAGTTGAAGACATGGCCGACCTCGATCCCCCGCTGCGTCTGAAGCCGCCCCTCCGGGTCAGCAGGGCTGATATCGCCCGCGACCGCCGTTCGCAGGTCCAGATACTCGGGGTGGGGGAAGTCACGTCCTGGCAGGACATGCATCAGATGCGCGTCCGCCTCATTCGCGCCCGTCACTCCGTCCCGGATAAGCGCGACCTCACGGTCGGCGACCACGCGGACGCCTTCCGCCAAGCCGACTGGCCCGGCGAAACCGACAGGCGCTCCCGTTACCTTCTGGACGATGGCAGCCTCGGCCAGTGGCGACGGCCCGCCCAGCAGCTTGGCCAGCTTGGCCTCCTGCACTTCCCGATCCCCACGCACCAGGACGACGACGGGCTGCCCGTCCGGCGCGACGACAATCAGCGTCTTGATGAGCCGCGTAGAAGGGACGTTCAGAAATCCCGCGACTGCCTCAATCGTGCTGACACCGGGCGTCATCACCTTCTCCATCGCCGCGACCTCAGCATCCAGCGCTTCGGCGGGCGCAGGGACGGCCTCGCACCGCTCGGCATTCGCTGCATACCCCGTCTTGTCACAGCGCAGCACGGTGTCCTCGCCGTTCTCCGACAGCACCATGAACTCCTCGCTCTGCGAGCCGCCGATGGCGCCCGAATCTGCCTCGACCGTCAGGGCCGCCAGACCGCAGCGGGCAAATGCTCGGCTGAACGCCTCCCGGACGTTACGGTA
>JANLUQ010000610.1:0-2158 GCA_031363565.1 Armatimonadota bacterium
AAAAGGCGGTTGCCAAGGAACGAGAGGTTCTAGCGCGCAAGCGCGCTTTGGCGCCGTGGCTTTCCGATGAAGAACTGGGAGCAAGACCGGCGTTGACGCATGGCAGAGTCGCTTCCCAGCGCCTTGCAAGCCGCGAGTTCCGTAAACTGGCGCTTTGGCCCAAGCTGCCAGCCGCTCGTGTCGCCTCCAACCTCGCCGCGGCAAAGAAGGGTCCGTCAGGCTCAGGCGGAGGTGGCATCGAGCCGAACGGCGGCGGCGAGGGCGGGGGCGGTGACACTCCGAATCCAAAGCTCCACCTGATCGACTTCGCCTACTATCCGCAGTTGGATCTGACAGAGTATGAGTTGTGGATCACGGATGCCCCGCTGGAGGAGTGGTTCACGCTCTTCAATGCTCCGTTGGTGGTCGGCGCACCTTGGACCCCGGTTCACTTTGGGCCTCCCGCACTGGATTTAGGCACCAGTTTGCAGCGGTATTTTGTGCTGCGCCCAGGCCCTCCGGGCGACCAGGGCTACTTCCAATGTTTCTAGAGCGCGATTCCGATGGCGACGGCCTTCTCGACGGATTGGAGGCCACCGTTTTCAAGACCGACCCGAACAACCCCGACTCGGCCTTCCTCGTGGATCGCACCGGCGACGGCCAGCCCGACTATCCTGGTCGGGGCGGGAACAACCTGGTGGACGGAGACGAGGATCTTGATGGCGACGGGCTGAGCAATCTCACGGAAATCCGGAACGGCACCGACCCATTCGTGGCGCAGAACAACGGGGTGGACTCCGACGCGGACGGCCTGCCGGACTGGGCCGAAGACCTTATCTTCGCCTATCAGGGCATCTCCAATCCCGGCCGCCGGGATGATTCGGATGGTGACAGTGTGGACAACTACACCGAGGTGGCGCTGGGGACCGATCCATCATGGCCCGACGCCGTCTTCACCTTCAACTTCTCCAATCTCCCTGACGCCCAGCGTGTCGTCGTCTTCCCGCCCATGACGCTGAACCGGGCCAGCGCCAATCCCTCCGTCACCACCAACCACATCTTCGACACGGCGGGCACGCTCGGCACCTACCTGCATGTCGAAGTGCGGCGGGACCGCGATGCGGACGACCTACCGGCACCGGGTCAGGACACGCTCCTCTTCCTCGGAGCCTATCTCACACCGATCAGCGGCTACGGCATGGAAATGCTGATGGACGGCAGCACTCTGACTGATGCTTACATCGACACAAGCGACCTCTTGATAACTGGGACAAGCCTCTTCGCCACCATCTGGGAGGAAGCCAACGTCTCTGATGCGATCGATCAGTTTCCCCTGTTGAAACTCCAGGTCCTGCAGCAGCGGGCCATGCTCCGCATGGTGATGCGGATGCGGGAACTGCAACTGACCATCGACATGAGCAATGGCTCGGCCGGGACGCAGATGCGGATACGCACGCTGCAGGCCAAGATGCACACCGAGATGACGGTCTTCCGCCGGACGACCGTGCGGATCACACAACTCCAGGGAAACAACTGGGCCACCAAGGCCGGGTTCTGGGTGTCAGGCGCTGGACGGCTGGCATCGATATTCAGCATCTACAATGCGGCGGACGGGGTTTACAATGCAGCGTTGCCATTTATTACCGACGTTCGTCGGCGCTGCGACAACTACGGCGACACAGCGGGTGACTTAGCGGTCGCGCTTGGCAACTTGGCTTCAGAACAGGCTCCAATATTCAATGTGGGGAACTTCTGGTCCGTTTATTGGGTTCAGCTGAACCGCTTCGATGGATTCGACACTCCTTGTTTCTAATCAGACGAAAACCACCTCCGCAGTGGAAAGGTGGTCTCGCCATTCCTGCGATGGATGACGGCAACCACAGAATCGACGACAGCGATGATATGAGCGCCAACTGGGACGACAGTCCCTCCCCGACATGGTGGGATCGGATCAAATCCTTCGTCGGCGGGACAGTGGGCTGCTTGATCACCGACGGAGTGTGCCTGTGGTTTGCGTATCTGGGAGCGCGTGGAATAAGCGAGGGGCGCCTGAGGCACCGGTATGGCCGGATGAGTTACGGGGATCAGGCAGTTTCCGAGTCTTGGGTGCTATTGGGTCTCTCCATCTTCTTGGCCGCACGCTAAGGGTATCTTTGCCACCAGTTTCCTAAACTCAGAT
>JANLUQ010000421.1:0-3871 GCA_031363565.1 Armatimonadota bacterium
CGCTGAACAGCTGCGACAGGGAAGGGTGTGTGGTGGGGGGGTGAGATCGCCTTGATCCAAAGCCCTCCGGTCACGGTAGGCCCTAAGAATAAGAGTCTCACCCCCTTTGACACCCCTTTCCCTACAAGGGGAGGGTCGCGACTTGTCGCGGGGAGAGGATCTACACCGCTGACCGCTTCCGATACTCACGCAGCCCATACCGGCCCACCAGCAGAGCGGGTATCCAGAGCGGGGCATAGGCCAGCAGCCAGATCGCCAGGGCAATCAGGGCACCCGCTGACGAGACCAGCGACCCGACGGCATCGTGCGTGCTGGCCTTTAGCCCATTCAGGAAGCCGCCGGTGACGGGGGCTGCCACCTGCGCCTTGGGGGTCTGGCTCAGGTCAATCGTCACCGTGGACAACGCAGCCATGCGCTTCAGCAGGATGAGCCGGGCGCGCGCCTCGGCAAGTTGGGTCCGCAGGTCGCGTGTCGCCTGCTCATCGTGCCACTTCGCCCTCGACCCGAGCGCCTTCAGCCGGGCCTCGGAGTTCTGCACATCGCCTTCCAGCACGTTCTCGGTCTGGTCGGCATCGCTCTTCTTCTCGGTGATGTCCTCACCGGTGACGTTTTTGGACTGGACGCTGCCGAGCCGCGCGACCTGGCCCAGAAACGTCTCGAACTGCGTGACGGGGACCTTCACGATCAGTTCCGCCGACTTGAGGCCGTCGTCGCCCGTGCTCAGGTTGTTGGCGGCAACAAAGCCGCCGCTCTCCTTGACCATGTCCGCCACCTTGTCGCTGGTGGCCTCGGGGTTTGCCACCTGGACGCCGATGGTGGCCTCTTTATGGACCTGGCGCTCAGGAGCAGGCGAGGGACCGGGCGAAGCGCCGCCGGGATAGTCAGCACCGCCGGCACCTGGATAAATCCCATTAACAGCGACGTTGCCAGCCGATGTCACTGGACTGCCAAAGCTTTCTGATCTCCCCGTGCTGTTAAAGTTTCGGAACTGCATACTCTTAGTAGGCGGCGTTGGGGGAAGTGGAGCGGCTGCCGGTGACTGCGCCTTGAGTGATGGCTGCCCGCCCGAAGCGGTAGGACCCGACGCAGAAGGTGACATATCCCCACGGGTGTGCTGGAACATGGGGAAGAACACGAACCAGGCGAACAGAGCCATGCCAGCCAGTACCCAGGCAGGGGAGAGGCGTTTCCGCCCCCTGGCCCCCAGACTCGCGGTAGGGGGAGAGGAGGGCGCGGCAAGCGGCGCCCCTACGGCGTCGGCATCATTAGGATTGGGGGCCATCCCCAGTATCTTCGCCCGCAGGGCGAGGTCGAGCGCATCGGCGGGTTCGGACGCGCGGAGGTCTTCGGCGATCTGTGTCATTTGAGCGATCTCCTCTTGGCAGGACGCGCAGTGCGTCAGGTGTCGGCGGACGGCGAGGCGGCGAGGCCAGGGCAGCTCGTCGTCGGCATAGGCTTTCAGATCGTCTTGGAATCGGGCGTGGTCGGTCATGGGGCGGCCTCCGGGAGCGGCGCGTCGGGAAGGACGTAGCCGCTCAAGGTCCCGCGCAGGCGGCGGAAGGCGTAGGACAAACGGGACTTAACGGTCCCCTCCGGCACTTGCAGCACGGCGGCGCACTCGCGGTAAGTCAGCTCCTGCATCTCGTGGAGGATCACCACGTCGCGCTGCTCGGGCGAAAGGCCGTCCAGGGCCGCATGGACCTGGTCGGACAGTTCGCGCCGGGCGGCGCGATGGGCGGGGCCGCGCTCCTCCGACTCGCGCTCGCCCAGAGTTTCATCATAGGGGACGGTGATCGCACGAGTGCGGCCCGCGTGTCGGCGGCAGTGGTTGAAGGCGACGCGCCAGGCCCAAGTCGCTAATGTCGAGTCGCCGCGAAAGCTCACCATGCTCCGGTACAGGTCCACGAAGATCTCCTGCGTCAAGTCCTCGGCGTCCGCCTCGCAGGCGGCATAGCGGCGAACCAGCCGGTGCAGACGCGGGCCATAGGCGTCCACGAACGCGGTAAACGCGCCCGCGTCCCCTGCCACTATTTGGTTTGCCAGCCGCCGGTCATCTCGCACGGGTTGCGCCTCTCTGTCTGCTCTCGTTTAGTTTGTTACATCTTGGGCGGGAAAGGTTCAAAGAGAATCAGAAAAGATGAGAATGTATTTACTAGTTTGTTTATAGACAATTAGGTATTAAGCGGGTATCATGTCCACGAACTCAGCAGGGAGACAAGCCAGCACCCCGCTTGCTTTTGGGGCGAGACGTTGGGTATCCTCTAGGCGGCTCATGTGCCGCCTGACTTTATGGAAGGCGAACAAACGATGAAACTCCTCGATGCACGCACGGCAGCTATTTTAGTCTCGTTCCTGACAGCGGCGGTCCTGGCGGGCTGTACCTCCCACGGCGGTGCGGGCGGGAGCAAGCCCGTCGGCGGGAGCGCCACGCTGCTGAACGTCTCATATGACCCGACGCGCGAGTTCTACCAGGACTACAACAAGGCGTTTGCGGCCTACTGGCAGGGTAAGAGCGGCCAGGCCATTACCATCCAGCAGTCGCATGGCGGGTCAGGCAAGCAGGCCCAGGCGGTCCGCGATGGGCTGGGAGCGGATGTAGTGACCCTTGGCATCGCCTCCGACATTGACGCGCTCGCCTCAGTCGGGCTGGTCAAGCCGGACTGGCAGAAGCGCCTAGGCAGCAACAGCGCGCCTTACACGTCCACGGTCGTTTTTCTAGTTCGCAAGGGCAACCCCCACGGCATCAAGGACTGGTCGGATCTGATTAAGCCAGGCGTCTCGGTCATCACACCGAACCCAAAATCGTCGAGCGGCGGGCGCTGGAGCTACCTCGCTGCCTACGGCTACGCGCTTCGTCTGCCCGGCGGCACCCAGGACACGGCCAAGGCCTACATCACGCGGCTCTACAAGAACGTGCCGATTCTGGACTCGGGGGCGCGCGGCAGCACCGTGACGTTCACCCAGCACCATGTCGGGGATGTCCTGCTGGCCTGGGAGAATGAGGCGTATCTCGCGACCAACAAGATCGGCAAGGGGGAGTACGACATCGTCTACCCCTCGGTCAGCATCCTTGCCGAACCGCCGGTCGCGGTCGTGGACAAGAACGTGGACGCGCACGGCACGCGGCCCGTGGCTGAGGCGTACCTGAGCTACCTGTACACTCCCGAAGGCCAGGAGATCATCGCGCGTAACTACTACCGGCCCCGGCTGGCCGCCGTCGCCCAAAAGTACGCCGCCCGATTCCCGCAGATCAAGCTGTTCACCGTGGACCAGGCTTTCGGCGGCGTCACGGCGGCCCAGAAGACCCACTTCGCCGACGGCGGCGTCTTCGACCAGATCTACACCAAGAAATAGCGCCACTCTGAACAGCAAAGCTTTGTGGCACGGGGCTGAACCCCCGTGCTGTCATAGTGCAAGCCCCCGCCTGAAGCACTGGCTACCCGGAGGGCGCGGGCGAAGAGTTCGTACTTTCTGATGCCCGCGAAGGCGGGGATTTGCTTTACCGAAGCACGGGGGTTCAGCCCCGTGGCACAGGCCCCGCGCAAGAAACCCTATGGCAGTCGCCGTCGCACAACCGCACAACCAGAAGCCGCACGACCAGAAGCCACGAGCACACAAACCCCGGCGCATTCTGCCCGGCTTCGGCCTGTCGCTCGGCTATACGCTGCTCTATCTGAGCCTGCTGGTGCTGCTCCCGCTCTCGACAGCCTTCGTCAAGGCGGCGACAGTGAGCCATACCCAGGTCTGGCAGACGATCACAGACCCGCGCACCATCGCCGCCTTCCGCCTCACCTTCGGCACCTCCGCGCTGGCCGCCGCCCTAAACGCCGTGTTCGGCCTGCTCGTCGCCTGGACCCTGGTCCGCTACCCC
>JANLUQ010000423.1:0-11864 GCA_031363565.1 Armatimonadota bacterium
AGAACTTGGAAGGTATCCCCCTGGCTATCGAATTGGTGGCGGCGCGGGCGATGACTCTGACGCCCGCACAGATGAACGAGCGCCTGACGCAGCGATTCGCCCTGCTGACCAGCCGGCGCGGGGACAAAGGGACGCGGCATCGGTCGCTCTGGGCGGCCCTGGAATGGAGCCATGACCTGCTGCCGCCGGACCTGGGACGCTTCTTCGCGGGCCTCTCCGTCTTCCGAGGCGGCACGGCGGAGGCGGCTCAGTCGGTCTGCGAGCAGCCGTTGGCGCTGGAGTTCTTGACGCAGCTTCGAGAGCGGTCCCTGCTCATCATCGAGGACGCTCAGGTAGGGAACTGGGAAGAAAGGCGGTTTCGGCTGCTCGAGACCCTGCGCGAGTTCGGCACGGAGCATCTGCCCGCCGAGGATCGCCAGCCGCTCGCGCGCCGTCATGCCGAGTGGTTCTTGCATCTTGCCGAGGATGCCTCACCGCGCCTGACCGGCCCGGAGCAGGCGCGGTGGCTGGACCGACTCGAAGCCGACCACGAGAACCTGCGCCGCGCCCTGGCCTGGTGGCTGGCGGACGGCGATGCCGTGGATGAGGCGCTGCGAATGACCGGTGCGCTTTGGCGCTTCTGGGCAGTGCGGGGTTATTACGCGGAGGGCAGGAACTGGCTGGAACAGTCTTTGGCGCGCCCCGGCGGGTCGGCGGGCGCGCGCGGCAAGGCCGCCAACGGTGCGGGCAACTTGGCGAGCGAGCAGGCCGACTATCCGGCCGCCGCCTCGTGGTACGAGGAGAGCCTAGCGATCGTGCGCGGGCTGGGCGACCGGGCGGCGGTGGGCGCGTGCCTGTCTAACCTGGGCCGGGTCGCCATGCACCGGGAGGACTACGGCCGGGCAGAGGCGCTGCACGCGGAGGCCCTGGTCCTGCGCCGTGCGGACGGCGATAGCGGAGGCATCGCGTACACAGTGGAATGTCAGGCCATCGTCGCCCAGCACCAGCAGGACTATGCCCGTGCGCGCCGTCTGCATGAGGAGGCACTGGCACTGTGGGAGGAGATGGGGAACGACGGCGGCAGGATGTGGGCGCTGGGCAACCTGGCGGAGATCCGCAGCGTGGAGGGAGAGGACGCCGCCGCCGCCCTCCTCTATGCGGAGGCTTTGGGGCTGGCCCTGGTGCTGCAAGACCAGCATAGTCTGTACAACCTGGTGGGATGCTTCGCCGCGCTGGCCGCGCGCCGGGGCGACTTCGGAAGGGCTGCCACGCTGGCCGGCGCCTCGGAAGGCCTGCGCCGCCGGGCCGGTCTGGGGCTTCATGCAAACGACGCCGCCGACTTCCAGGCCGCGCTGTCACCCGCCCGCGACGGCCTGAGCGCTGCGGACTACGCCGCCGCCTGGGCCGTCGGGGAGGCATTGACGGTGGACCAAGCCGTCGCCTACGCCCTGGAAGATGGCACGGGTAGTCCATAAGACAGGTGAGAAAAAGGCCCGGCGCATCGAGCGCCGGGCCTTTGTTCTTCGTTTCTCGGTGCAAATCAGCGCGGGAGAGATGCCTTACGCCGGGCACTGACGATAAGACCGCCCAAGCCCAGGGTGAGCAGCAGGCCCAGCGAGATCGTCGTGGAGGCTTCGGGCACAGGTGCGGCGGATGTGACCGTCGCCTTGATGCCTGGAAAGCCTATATCAGCGCTTACATTAGACGTGGCCTGCGTGATATAGCCGATTGGGACGGGCGAGGTGGAGGTGTAACGGGAGTTAACAAGTTCGATCCCGTTAGGCCCGCTTGTCGCCAGCGGGACACCATTGGGGTCAACGATTTGGAAGTAGAAATCGTCCGGAGTGCCTGCATCCACGCTGCTGGCTGATAGATTCAGGTTGAAGCTGAGTATGCTGGAACTACTGTTGACCGTGAATGCCTGCGCGAAGTCGGCGAATCCGACGCTTGCTGTACTATCATCTCGCAGCGTAAGTGTGCTTCCCAAGTCGCCCGTCACATCTCCGGTCGTCGGGGAGAGAACAGTGCCCAGCACCCCACCTATCAGGCTGAAGTTTGAGATAGCGGCAGAGGAATTGCCGTCGGCGACGGCAGCACCGTTAGCCAGGCTGTATTCCACAGAGAAGGAGCCTGCCCCGTTGAGCAAACCGGTGTTCAGTGTGACAGTTCGTGTTTGTGCCTGTGCTGGGGCAGTCGCCAGCAGCAGGCCAGCGAGGGTAAGAGCGGACAGCCAATGCTTGGAGGTATATTCTTTCAAGAGGATGATCCTTTCATCAAAGTGCCACTCATCGGAGTGCTATTGGATAGTCGCCATGCCCAGTCAGTTTCCGTTCCCGGAGAGGATGCGGGTGGCGTAGGTGATACGGCGGAAATTGAGGTCGGAGAAACTCAGCAGCACGCTCACACTGGCCCCGGGCGCCAAGCTGCTAGAAGAGACGGCGACGAAGGGACTGCCCGCCGGCAGGGTCGCAGCGGTCGTGCCCGAGGCGTTCGCCAGTCGGGCATTGAGGCTGAGTTGGTCCAGCGCCAGCGCCAGTGGTCCGGCAAGGGAGGCCGTGCCGGTGTTGGTCAGAGTGACCAGCTGGGCGAAGGTGTTGGTCGCCCGCCGGTAGCGGAAGTCGCCCCGTAACACCGACACCTGACCCGAAACGTCCGCTGCCATCGGGGTCGTGAAACTCACCGGAGCGGAAGCGATGCCGTTGGCGACCACTTGAAGCTGATAGGTGCCTGCCACCAGTCCCATCGGTGTCGTGAAGTTGGTGGAGACGGGCAGGCCCCCCGTCGCCAGGCCCATCGTGCTATGGTCGAAGGTGCGCGCGTAGCTCACGACGCCCAACCCGTCTGTCAGCCGGACCAGCGGGTAGTTGGTAGACTCCGAGGCGTCATCGCCATAGTACGCCCCCTCCGATAGCCCATTGAACTGTGTCCCGGACACCTGGAAAGAGCCGTCCGTATGCGCTGCAAGGCCCGTCACGGCCGGACTCCATGACGGGTCCGGGCTGCCGTCGGGCGTGTAGACGGCGAGTTGGGTGTTGAAATTGCTGTAGAGCACCTGCCCGCTCGGCAAAGCAAGCATCCGGCCGGTGAAGGCCGGGGTTAGGGCGGAGTCCAGGCCCGCATCCGGGGCCGCTGCCAGCGTCCCCGCCCCGCCACCTGGGTCGGGAGTGTACTCGAAGAACTTCTGGCCATTAGGATAAGTGCCGCTGTCGCCGTGCGGGGCGACGAGGCACAAGACCTTACCATTGACCATGAGGCATCCAGGGGCGTCTTTGGCTTCCAGAAGGGCGCCCGCCGTGCCGCTGCCGTCGGCGGGGAAGTCGGGGCCGGCCTGCCACGTTCCCGGCAAGGCGGGGTCGGACGGCATCGTGTAGAGGGCGGTATGGCCAGTCGCGCCGACGAACAGGCACCGACCGTCAGCCAAGAGTACGCCGGGGCCGATCTCGCGGGAGCTGGCCTGCACCACATCCACCGGGGACTGCCCAGCGCTCACCCAGATATTGCTCGACGGAATGTACTTCTGGGCATTGGGGCTGTTGTTGGTCACGGACGTCAGCACCGTTTGGTCCGGCAGCAGCGCCCAGCTCTCTTCATCGGAGCCGTAGGGCTTGTCCCCCCCTGCCGTCCAGGTGTTCGTCGTGTAGTCATACAGCCCTGTGTGAGAAGCATTGATCCCACCCAACAGGAGAGTTCCATCGAACAGAGTTTTCAGCGGCGCGTCGCCGATGATATTCCAGCCGGGTGGGCCGTTGATCTCGGTCCAGACATCAGCGATTGGATCATAGACCTCTGCCGTATTGGTGTCCACATAGCCGGCCTCGGTGTATTCGCCGCCGGCGACGAAGACCTTACCGTTCCGCAGAACGGCGGAGGCGTAATATAGCCTCTGGTGGTGCATGTCTGCCAGCCGCGTCCAGATGCCGCTGGCGTAATTGCCCTGTGCATCCGGGGTGAGCTTAAACCAATGGGCACTGACACCGTCGTCCTTAGTGCCGTTGTTGTGGACACCAAATGTGCCCTGGGCCAAGACAGTTCCGTCGGTCAGCAGGAGCGTCGTGCCGATCGGCTCCGGCGCCTGACTTGCGAGCGGCGCCCAACTTCCCAAAGCGTGGGCAGAAGGAACAAAGCCGCAGGACAGGACGGCCAGCAGAGCGAACGAGAGACCGGCTTTGGTCATGGGTTTGGTTAGAGGAAAAGAAGTGCGTGTGCGTGCGACATACATCGAGGGTGCCCTTTCTAGGGGAAACGGTTGTCGGAGAGGCAGGGCGCGCGTCAGTCGTCGAGACGCGGCCTCCACCCATTATATCACACTTATATCATACTTAGATGGCTCCGTGGATATACAGATCATGCACCCGTCAAGGCGGTTGCATAGTTGCGTAAAGGAGGGTAATCACGGAGGGTTGCCCCTACGCGCCACGTCCTCCACAGGGGCAGGCCCCTGTGCCTGCCATCCCGCCCCTGTGCTATTGCCCTACTGCACCCGCCGGGCGGGGTGGGGCTTTTCGTCACCGTTGCCCAGTCAGTTTCCGTTCCCGGAGAGGATGCGGGTGGCATAGGTGATACGGCGGAAATTGAGGTCGGAGAAACTCAGCAGCACGCTCACACTGGCCCCGGGCGCCAGGCTGCTAGAAGAGACGGTGACGAAGGGACTGCCCGCCGGCAGGGTCGCAACGGTCGTGCCCGAGGCATTCGCCAGTCGGGCATTGAGGCTGAGTTGGTCCAGCGCCAGCGCCAGTGGCCCGGCAAGGGAGGCCGTGCTGGTGTTGGTCAGAGTGACCAGCTGGGCGAAGGTGTTGGTCGCCCGCCGGTAGCGGAAGTCGCCCCGTAACACCGATACCTGACCCGAAACGTCCATAGCATGGGCTGGGGTGATCGTGAGGCTGACGGCGACGGCGGGGCTGCTGAGAAAGCCGTTGTTAGCCGTGAAGGTGAAACTATCCGGGCCGGTATAGCCTACGGCGGGCGTATAGAAGAGGCTGGGAGCGGTCCCGGAGAGCGTCCCGTGCACGGGATTGCTTGCAATGGTGTAGACCAGGGAAGTGGAGTTCGGGTCGGAGCCGGTCAGGGTGATGGCGGCGGGCGTGTCCTGGGTGGTGGTGACGCTCTGCGGGTTGGCAGTCGGCGGCCCAATCGCGTACTGATAGGCACCGATGCTGGGCGGATTTGGGCGGGTATTTCCGTCGCGGTCCATGGCGTTGGCTGGGTCGGCGATGCCCGCTCCGACGCAGGGTGAGGCGGGCTGGAGGTG
This sequence comes from Armatimonadota bacterium, assembly GCA_031363565.1. GTDB lineage: Bacteria > Armatimonadota > Armatimonadia > Armatimonadales > Capsulimonadaceae > JANXMY01. The sequence continues at coordinate 5,228 of JANLUQ010000423.1, forward strand.
CAGGTCGCCGAGATCAAGCGGCCCGGTTGTGTTGACAGGGCGCACAAAGAGAGGGTCAACGTCAAGGTCATTCGGCCCGAAGCTGCCAGGAGCGCTGCTGCTGCCCTGGATGTCACAGAAGGTCGCGGTGACGGTCGCAGCGGCGCTGCCCGAGATGTCGTTTGCGATCTCGGCGCTGAAGGCGGCGGCATCGGCATAGAAGATGTCGTCGGTCAGTGTCGCCGTGCCCTGGTTTTCCAGTCCGCCGCCCAGTCCACTGGAACCACGGCCGGAACTGCGGCCTCCGATAATGGGTGTCGCGTGATTACCGCTGACGGTGCATCCGGTCAGCGCCAGCGTGCTGGTGTTGTAGAGCCCCCCGCCCATTCCGCCTACCCCACCGTTCTCGAAGGTGCCGCCGTAAGCGGTATTGCCGCTGATGACGCAGGCGGCCATGGTCAGGCCGCCGTCATTGTAAAGACCGGCGCCAGTCCCGCTGTTTCCGTCAATGGCGGCGAGTGCAAGGTTTGCGCTGACGGTGCAGGCCGCCAGAGTCGTCGTGCCGCTGTTGTAAAGCGCGCCGGCATAGAACGCATGGTTCCCGGTGAGTGTGCAGCCGGTCAGCGCCAGCGCGCCGCCGTTGTAGACCCCCCCGCCGGCCCCGCCATCCGCACTGTTGCCGCTGACGGTGCAGCCGGCGAGCGCCAGCGTGCCGCCGTTATAGATCCCGCCGCCGTAGGAGGCGGCGTTGCCGGTAAGTGTACATCCGGTCAGCGCCAGCGTGCCGCCGTTGTAGATTCCGCCGCCAGCCCCAAGAGTGACGCCGTTGGGATCGTTGAGGGCAGTCCCATTTTGGAGGGCCAGCCCGGAAAGGGCGACCTGAGCGGTAGGCGAGGTGATGCTGAACAGGCGGAGAGCGCCGCCGCCATCCACCTGGACGATGCCCGCGCCCGGCCCAAGGATGGTCATGGAGGCCGTGACATCCAGTTCTGCACCCTGAAGCACGATGACGCCGGAGACGCCGGGGCCAAAAATGACCGTTGCGCCGGGATCGGCGTTGGCGAGCGAGACCGCGCTCCGCAGCGTGCCGTCGCTGCCGTCATCCAGCGTGCTGGTGACCGTGTAAGTGCCGGCGGCAGCGGCGGGATGTGCCGCCCCCATGAGCCAGCAGGACGGCAGGAGAGCCATAAGCAGTGGCAGCAGACCGGCGTTTCGTGATCTTTTCCGTGGGGGTTTATTCATATCGGCTTTTCATCATCTCAACCATCACCGCCAAAAACCAGGATCTTTGCGACCGGGAGACGCGTCCTCAGAAGACACTTGAATACACTGCACAAGTCATGCCAAAGCAGCAGGTTTGTCGACTTCGCAAGAAATTCGCGCGTTTCAGCCGACGAATTCTTTGGAGATGTACGGAAGACTACGCATGAAGACGCCGACCGTCGCCCTGTGAGGCAGCGGTCGGCGTCTTTGGGAAGTCTAGACGACTTCTTCGGCGGGCAGTTTGCCTTCGATCATGCGCTCGACACTCGAAACGCGGTCATCTTCAGCCAAGTTGATGGCGCGGACGCCCTGGGTGTTGCGGCTCGATGAGCGGATGTCGTCCACGCGGAGCTGGATCGTGATGCCCTCGCGGGTCATGATCAGCAGCCGGTCCTCGGGGCTGACGATCTTGGCGTCCACGATGTCGCCGGTCTTCTCCGAGAGGGACATGGTCAGGACGCCCTTGCCGCCGCGCGTCTGGCTGCGGTAGTCTTTGAGCGGGGTCCGCTTGGAGATGCCGCGCTCGCCGATCACCAGCAGGTCCAAGGCGTTGTCCACCACGGCCATGCCGACCAAGGCATCATCTTTCGCTTCGGAGAGCATGATGCCCCGAACGCCGCCTGCCGAGCGCGAGCGCGGCATCAGGTCGGTCTCGGCGAACCGGATGGACATGCCCTTGCGGGTGACTAGGATGATCTCATCCTCGCCGCTCGTGTGGGCGACCCAGCGCAGGGCGTCGTTCTCCTCGATATCGAAGACGATCAGGCCGTTGTTGCGGAGGTTGACGAACTCGGCCAGCGGCGTCCGCTTGACCTCGCCGCACTCGGTCGCGAAGAGCAGAAAGCCCTCAACGTCCTTGTACTGCTTCATCGGCACGGTGGCCGTGATCCGCTCGCCGGGCTGGATGTTGATGAGGTTGATGACCGCCGTCCCCATCGCCGTCCGCGAGGTCTGGGGCACCTCATACGCCTTCAGGCGGTAGACGCGGCCCCGGTCGGTGAAGAACAGGATGTAGTGGTGCGTCGTCGCCACGAAGAGGTGCTCGATGCTGTCTTCTTCCTTGATGGATGCCCCGATGCGGCCCCGCCCACCCCGATGCTGGGTCGGGAAGGTCTCCTTGGGAACCCGCTTGATGTAGCCGTCGCGGGTGATCGAGACGATCATCTCCTCTTCAGGGATCAGGTCCTCGTCACCGATCTCTTCCGCTTCCATCGGGACAATGCGCGTCCGGCGCTCGTCGCCGTATTTGTCCCGGAGCTGGCGCATCTCCTGCTTGATGATGGCGGTGACGCGGGCAGGGGTCGCCAGGATGTCCTCATAGTAGGCGATCTGCTTGAGAAGCTCTTTGTACTCGTTCTCCAGCTTCTCGCGCTCCAGGCCCGTGAGCGCCCTGAGCTGCATGACCAGGATGGCATCGGCCTGAAGCTGGGTCAGCGCGAAGCTCGCCATCATCTCATTGCGGGCCAATTCCGGCGTCCGCGAACGCCGGATAAGGGCGATGATCTCGTCGAGGAAGTCCAGCGCGATCTGCAAGCCTTCGAGGATGTGGGCGCGCGCCTTGGCCTTGTTCAGCTCGAACAGGGTGCGCCGAACGATCACCTCGCGCCGGTGCGTCAGGAAGTGCCCCAGGGCGTCCTTCAGGGTAAGAATGCGCGGCTGCCCGTCCACGAGGGCCAGCATGTTGACCCCAAACGTCGTCCGCAGGGGTGTGTGCTTGAGCAGGAAGTTCAGCACTTTGCGCGGGTAGGCCTCGCGCTTGAGTGTGATGACGATCTTCATGCCGGTCCGGTCGGAGTAGTCGTTGAGGTCGGCGATGCCCTCGATTTTCTTCTGCTTGACGAGGTCGGCGATCTGCTCGATGAGCCGGGACTTGATGACCTGGTACGGCAGCTCGGTGACAACGATCTGGTTGCGCCCGTTCTCGATCGGCTAGATGGATGTCCGCGCCTGCATGACGACCGAGCCGCGCCCGGTCGCGTAAGCCTGCCGGATGCCCTTGGTGCCAAGAATCAGGGAGGCGGTAGGGAAGTCCGGCCCCTTGATGAACGTCATCAGCTCCTCGATACCCGCATCCGGATTGTCGAGCAGGTGGATCGCCCCATCCACGATCTCGCGCAGGTTGTGCGGCGGGATGTTGGTCGCCATGCCGACGGCGATGCCAGACCCGCCGTTGCACAGGAAGTTCGGGAACTTGCCTGGCAGCACGGTCGGCTCGCGCCGGGTCTGGTCATAGTTCTCGGCCCAGTCCACGGTGTCCCGGTCCAAGTCTTGCAGCATCTCCATCGCGAACGGCGTCATCCGCGCCTCAGTGTAGCGTTGAGCCGCAGGTGGATCTGCATCAATACTGCCGAAATTTCCCTGCCCATCCACCAGCGGGTAGCGCATGTTGAAATCCTGCGCCATGCGTACCATGGTCGCATACAGGGCCACATCGCCGTGCGGATGGTAGTTGCCCATACATTCGCCGATGATCTTGGCGGACTTGCGATGCTGGCCCGCCGGGGTCAGGTTCAGGTCGCTCATCGCCATCAGGATGCGGCGGTGGACCGGTTTCAGGCCGTCGCGCACGTCCGGCAGGGCGCGGGCGATGATGGTGGACATGGCGTAGTCGAGGTATGACTGGCGCATCTCGTCTTCGATGCTTATATTGAGAAGCTCGCGGGCGATGGACATGGGCGCAAGCGCCATCAAGGCGGTCGCGGTGCCGCCATCCGATGCATCAGGGGCGGGGCCTGAGGGTGTCTCGGGGGCTAGGTCAGGGATCGAGTCGGGAACGGGGATTTCTTCGTCAGCCATCGGTCATCCTTTACATAAGAACAGTACAAAGAGTGTACAGAGGGGGGGCCGTTATCGTGGTAATATTATAGCGTATTTGGCAGCAAATGTCAAGAGGATGGACCAGATTGCGTTTTAAATGCTTCTGTGCTATACTGCGGATGTGCTTGTACTACCAGTCTAACCGCTCTCAGGAGAAACCACGATGACCAACTCACCCACCAATTCGCTCACCGCACTCGCCGCCGCTGCACTCGCCGTCGGCGTCCTCGCCGCCTCGGCACAGGCCGCGCCCGCTAAGGCCATGCACGGCAAGATGGCTTCCAGCAAGATGGTGTCGCTGTACCAAGCCGACAAGTGCCATATGTACTTCACGCCCGCCCAGGCCAAGAAGTACAGCTACGCCTGTCCCGACAGCAAGGGCAAGATGAAGCCGGTCAAGGTCACGGCTGCCGTCGCCAAGGCCGAGATCGCCAAGACGAACGCCGCTTTAGCCCCCAAGACGGCGATGTAAGGACAAGAAGCAGGCAAAAAAAGTAGGCATGAAAAGGGCACGGACCGAATGGTCCGCGCCCTTTTTTGCGTTTTCTGTCAGGCTGATTCCGTGTTCTCCATCAGGCTGCCCCGAACTCCTCGCCCAGACCAACGGCGTGGCGGTGCTCGGCCATGACGTGGGCGGGCACCTGCTTCAAGAAGAAGTTGCCGGCGAACAGGGCGATGCCGATGTCGTCGAGGGTGCCGATGACCGGGATGAAGTTCGGCAAGTTCAGTGGGCTGACCGCGAAGACCAGAGCGCCGACTAAAATGGCTTTTGGAAGGACGGGGGTGCGTGGGTCCAGCAGCAGAAGGCGGAACAGTTGAAGCTGCCTGGGCACGCTCTGCACCAGGGCCACTGCCGCCTTCCAGCCACCGACGCGGTGGGTCATCTGTAGTATGCGTAAGACTTGTTTCCAGAGGTTCATCAAAGGCTCCTTTGCAGGACAAATACGACACGTTGAGGGCGTTACGCCCGCTCTATGAACACTATACGCGCCAATTTGTTCCATAATCGAACACTATTTTGGGCGGTGATTCTTCTGAGATTTTGTTTACCCACGCCTCGGCCCGTTAAATCCACTGGTTACGCCTTACTGACGCGGGCCGCGAGGAGTCCGGTGGACGAGTTCCTGGAACTGTGAAGAAGGTGAAGAGCGTCAGCAGGGACGCGCCGCCCACGCTCGCTCGAATCAGCAAAGAGCCGGTGCTCCGGTCGTGCGTCGGTCCGACCTCCCATCAATGCCGCTACACCTGCAAATGCACACCAGGCACCCAAATCGGGTACATTGTGGGCATGAGCAATACCACGAACCAATCCGCGACAGAGCGCGCTGACGCTCTGCTGACACGCTGGGGGCAGTGCCTAAGCCAGTCCGAGAAACAGACGCCGCCGCCTGTGGCTGAAACCGCACCCAAGACTGGCGGGCGGGGACTGGTAGGGATGGCTGCCCGCGTCTATGTGGCCCTGGCCGCCAAAGCCGGCGAGATCGTCACTCCGGTCGTCAAGACGTGGCAGGAGAGCGTGGACGAGGCCCGGCGCGAGCAGGAGCGAAAGGCGGCCCAGACGCCGGGCGCCCCCAGCGCACAGAAGGAAGGGGCGGATGAGAAGGAAGGCGAAAAGGTGCTGGGGGAGACAGCGGGCGTGGCGGCTGATGCCGCCAGCACAGCAGCGGGCGCCTGATCCCTATCCGACTGAGGACCTAAATATGCGCCTTTACATCATCCGTCACGCCGACCCTGACTATCCCAATAACACCATCACCGAGGCAGGCCATCTCGAAGCCCAAGCCCTCGCCGCGCGGGTGGCTGCGCTGGGCGTGGACCGGATCTACAGTTCGCCCCTGGGCCGTGCCCGCAACACCATGCAGTATACCGCCGACCTCCTGGGGATGGAGGCGACCATCGAAGACTGGACGCAGGAGCTTTCCGGGCTGGAGACCGAGACGCCGGAGTGGGGCCGACTGGGCCTTTGGGACCTGCCCGGCGAGGTCTACCGGGCGGGGGAGGAGCACCCCGCCCATGACACCTGGCGCACACTGCCACCCCTCGCCCAGTCGCCCGCGCCGGCGGTATTGGATGCACTCGCCGGCGCTTCGGATGCCTTCCTCACCCGTCACGGCTACACACGCGAGGGCCGCCGCTACCGCATCGTCCGACCCAACCGCGAGCGTCTGGCCATCTTCTGTCATGGCGCTTTCGGCCTGTCCTGGCTGGCGCACCTACTGGAACTCCCCGTGCCCCTGGTCTGGTCAGGCTTCTGGCTGCCGCCAAGTTCCGTCACCACTGTCTTGATAGAAGAGCGCTCACCCGACTGGGCCGTGCCCCGCTGCCTGGGCCTGGGCGATGTGTCTCATCTCTACGAAGCGGGCCTGCCGGTCAGCCCGCGCGGCATCTACGCGAAGAACTGGTGAGCAAGCTTAGGTGCAGTCCCGCCGCCGGGTGCCGTCCCGCCACCGGGTGCCGTCCCGCCACCGGGTGCAGTCCCGCCATCGGGTGCAGTCCCGCCATCGGGTACAGTCCCGCCGCCGGGCGCAGTCCCGCCATCGGGTGCCGCCCCGCCATCGGGTGCCGCCCCGCCATCGGG
>JANLUQ010000635.1:0-5997 GCA_031363565.1 Armatimonadota bacterium
CGCCACACGGCTTACACCACGGCGGAAGGCCGCGCCTATATCTGGCAAACGACGGACATGGCAGCGTATGAGACGACGGCACGGGTACGGGTGCGTGTCCGGTAGGGGCGCTGCTTGCTGCGCCCTTTCTCTATGGGCGCGACCATAAATGGCTTGCTGCGCCCTTTCTCTACGGGCGCGACCATAAATGAAGGGCGCGGCAAGCAGCGCCCCTACATATCCGGTTCCCCCATTATGGGGGTTAGGGGACCGCTCCAGACACACGGCAAAAAGCCCGCACCCCTTTCAGGGTACGGGCTTTCTGCGCTGTTACTTGGTCGCGCGGACTAATCTATCGCGTCCAGACCCGTCGGGGCAACGGGGGGCGGCGTGGGGTAGACGCTGATGCGCCGGGTCTCGCGGCTCTTGCCCTCGAACTTGACGTAGCCCTCGATCAGCGAATACAGGGTGTGGTCACGGCCCATACCGACGTTGACGCCGGGGTCGAACTGCGTGCCGCGCTGGCGGATCAGGATGTTGCCGGCCTTGACCTTCTCACCGGCGAACTCTTTGACGCCCAGCATCTTGGGGTTGCTGTCGCGGCCATTACGGGTCGAGCCGACCCCTTTTTTGTGTGCCATTTCGTTTACTCCTAAAAGGGGACTAGCCCGCCGAGATGGACTCGACGCGGACGCGGGTGAGCTGCTGGCGGTGGCCCCAGTGCTTGTGGATGTTCTTCTTGGGCTTAAAGGTGAAGGCGTTGATCTTCTTGCCCTTCGTCTGCTCCATGATGGTTACGGTGACGCTCGCCCCTTCGACGATCGGCTTGCCCCACTGCGGGTTATCTACACCGCCGAGGTACAGCACTTCGCCCAGGGTCGTCGTCGCGCCCGCCTCACCCTCGAACTTATCCACGGTGAGGATGTTCTTCTCTTCGACTCGGTATTGCTTGCCACCGGCCCGGACAATAGCGTACATAGACTTGCGTATCCTTTCGCGTGTGCGAATTATTGAGAACTAGTAAAGCGTTTTGCCCGAAGACAACGGGAGTAAGTATGGCACAACAGCGGGCGGTTTGTCAAGACTCACATTTCATTCGATGCAGTGGTTGAGGGCCTTGCTCGCTTCAGCAGATCCGCTATGCTTACCCTACCGTACCCATCTGCTATGGATAACGCGGTCTCGCCCCATTGATTAGCAGCGTTAATATCCGCGCCATGAGCAAGAAGCCAGGGCACGGCTTCATCTAACGCGAACTCAACAGCGCTCATCAATGCTGTCACACCGTTTTGGTCTTGGGCGTTTATATCCATTCCAGAGCGAAACAGGGCCGGATCAAGAGATCGCATAAATGCGGTTCTACCTTGATCATCCACCGCCAGAATATCCGCCCCATTCTCAAGCAGTATGCCAGTGACGTCCTCACTTCGGGCCAGCATGAGAGGCGTTTCTTGGTGTTCCCGGTCGCGCGCGTTGACGTCAGCGCCCCGTAGGAGCAACTGCTGGACCACTTGCAATTTGTCCATCAGGACGGCATCTATCAATGCACAATCAAGGTCATGGCTTTGGCGTTTGCGCCTCATAGCTCTCTCCCGTAATGCCTGCAAGAGGCCTGCGGTGTCTTCATACTCAACGCAGCACGAGACGGGCGGGGAGGTCTTTGCCGACGCCCACATCGGGGCCAATCACGGAGACGGCATCGCCAGGCTTCAGGGACGCCTGTGAGAATCCGGCTGCATCTGCTTCTTGGATCGCGCGGTAGCTGGTCTGGGCGTCCAGGTGGATGGCTTTAGGGCGAGCCAACGGCAGCGTCATGATCTTGCCGTCGGGCTGGATGATCTGGCGGACGAGCAGCGTGAAGCCGTCCGGGCCGAAGCCGTCCGGCGCAATGACGCCCTTGATGCGGAGTTCGCCGACGCGGGGCAGCAGGAGCGGTATGTCAGCCGCCGCTGGCGCAGCAGCAGGGGCGGCCTCCACGTCTGGCCTGGAGTCATCCGGGGAGGTGACGATCAGATTGTCAATCCAGACCCTGCCGGTCTGCTTGCCGAGAAGGAACTGGGGGAAGCCGACCGGATGGCCGGCAGAGTCATGGGGCGTGATGTGGAAGGTGTAGTTGCGCCAGGCAGTGTCCAGGGCGACATACTGCTGGTCGCAGATCGGGTGATAGTCGCTGTCCGAGACATTGCCCATGAGCATCATGTCGCGGGACTTGTCCGCCTTGGCGCGGAACTTGACGGTAAGGGGGACGCCGTCCTTGACCGAGGCGTTCAGCTTGGTAAGCTGGACATGCCACGGTTCGCCATCCGTCTTGGTGATCCTCATCACCTGCGCCGTGCCCTGAGTCGTCAGCGTAGCCTCGGCGGGATCGAAGCGCTGAAGGTTCCACAACGGCTCGGCGGGCGGGGGAGTGACGGCAGTTCCGGCTGCGGCCCGCACCAGGGAGACATCGGCAAGATAGGTGGTGCCGACCGCATTCCCGACGGTGAACTGCGGGCAGATGACCGCCGCGTTCCCTCGGTCGCTGACGAGAAAGGTGTACTCGAACGTGCGCCACTCGGGACCGAGTTTGGCGACCTGACGCAGCCCGATGCCGTGGTAGTCCCCGCCCACCACAAGGGCATAGACGGGAAGAGCACGCCGAGCGGCGGCTTTGGCACGGAAGCGCAGGGTGTAGGTCTGGCCCTCCTCCAAGGCGGGACCGGAGTATTGGAACAGGCCGTGATAGGGGACGGCATCTATGGCGGTCGTCGTGATCACGCCCATGCTGCCCGCGCGCTTGAGTGTCGCCCTGGCCTTACCGCCCACTTGGAGGCGCCAGTTTTTGGCGTCGGAGAGTGGCGCAACCAGGTTCTTGGCGGGGGCGGAGACGGCAGGAGGAGGCAGGACAGCCCCGCCGAGGACGGACAGCAGCCCGAGCAGGGCGACCGAGGTACGGACCGAAAAAGACATGATAATCCTCATAATCTTTCCAGGCGCAAATTGCCGCCCTATTCCATTGCGTGGATGAGCGAGAGACCCTTTGACTGCATACTCGGCGAACAGGGGGTCAATACAGCGAACAAGAGGGCCAATCGGAGGCCGACCGTCATCAACAGCGCACGTTTACAGGCGGCTTCGCGCATCTCAGCCTCAACCGCAAAAACAGGTGGTGGAGAATTGTTCTCCACCACCTGCTCATTGTCCTGCCGGATGCTGCGTTTCGGCTACATTTTACCCACCGCGCCACCCATTGACCCGCCCATGGCGGCCCCCATACCCATAGGCTCGGCCTTCCCGCCCACCCCGTTGGCCTCACTCACCATGCCGTCGGTGGACTGTTCGCGCTCCCAGGCGGGACGGGTAGCGCAGGAGGGGTCCACGCCGGCCAGCATCATGCCCTGACCATTCGACTCGTGGGCACGGAAGGAGGGCGGGTCGGCGGGGTCGCGCATCTGGACCAGAACGGTCGTCCGCGCTTGGTCGCTCTCGTTGACGCCCGAGCCGTGGATGGTCAGATAGCTGAAGAACAGGACATCGCCGGCCTTGGCCTCGGTGGGGACGGCCTCCGAAACGGGATACTCCTCGGGCGACAGGTGCCAGGAGCCGGCGGCGATATGCGGCAGCATGCCCAGCTTGTGCGAGCCGGGGACGACCCGGACGCAGCCCCGTTCGACCGGGGCGTCATCGAAGTGAATGATGGCCGCGATCATGGAGTGGTTCTCATGCGGGAAGAACGGCGAGTCTTGGTGCATCGGGAACGGCGAACCTTTCTCCGGCGGCTTGATAAACATTTTGGTGTGGTGGAGCTGGACATTCGGCCCGATGATGTCGGAAGCCACCGCGGTGAATTTCTCATTGACCAGCATTCGCGTGAAGGCGGCGGACTGGAACTGGACATCATGACAGTGAAGAAGCTGTGTCGCTTTGCCCTTCGTGACCGAATCGGCGCTGCCCCAGGTGGCGTTGATCTCACGCACGGCGCTCAGGCGGTGGGCGAGGTCATGCGCCTCCCGGCGGTAGAGGGCGGCCTCTTCGGGCGTGAACAGACCGGGGACGAGGACATAGCCGTTGTCGGCATAAAACTGTTTCTGTTCGTCGGTGAGCATTAGGGGTTCTCCTTGTGCCGTCAGGATAGCACATCGCGTGGAGGGACGTCTTTAGACTAAATCGCCCGGCTTTTGGATATTCGGGACAGGAGATTGTTCAGGATGCCGCCGCATCTCGCCGGGCGGGGTGCCGAAGTGGGCGGTGAAAGCGCGCGTGAAGTGATGGACGTCCGGGTAACCGACCGTCGCAGCGATCTCCTTGATCGGCGTCGAGGAGCGCAGCAGCAGGCCGCGCGCCCGGTCCATGCGGGCATGGGTGATGTAGTGGGCGGGCGATTTGCCGGTGAAGCGCGTCAGCAGCCGGGACAAGTGACGCGCGGAGAGGTGGGTCTGGGCGGCGATCTCGGCCAGCGGCAGCGGGCGGTTCAGGTTATCGTGGATAAAGCGGACGGCGAGCCGCGCGGCTTGGTCACTCGCCTCCGGCCCCGACGGCTCCGCGTCCGGCAGCCGCTCTCGCCCCGCCCCAGCCTGCGCGATGCCGAGAATTAGGGCAGTTGCTAGTGCCTGATACTGCGCCTCGTAGGCCGCACCAGGCGGGGCGGAGGCGACAGCCCGCAATGCCTGCCAGAGTGCGGCGATCTGCCCCTGCCCATCCGGCGCGACCAGCAGCGGTGCGTCCGCGAAGTCCCGCAGCAGGGCGTCCACCTCGCCGGGCTGTCCAGAGGGCGCCGGGGTCCATTGGAACGAGACCCAGGACAGCTCCATGTTCGGGCGGCCCGTATTCACGATCTGGTGGATGACGCCGGGACGTGCGATAAACAAGTCGCCCGGCCCCATCCGGTGCGCCCGGTCCTGCACGATGAACTCACCTGCCCCGTATTTGCCGACCAGGCAAACCTCGAAGAACGTGTGCCGGTGCGGGCGATTGTCGGCCAGATGCCGGTCATAGGCCCATTGCAGCACCTCCACCGTCCCCCGCCCCAGCGGCATCCGCCCAAGGCTCCGGTTCAGCCGTTCCTGCCAGTCCATAGAGGGTTCTCATCAGAGGCTCATCGGCACAAACTGTACCTGTCGGTTCGCCATGACCTCGGCCCGGTAGGCCCGCACCCGCGCGGTCAGCCGCAGGCCGCTGAGGTACATCTGTAGGTCAGCGAGGTCCTGAAACTGCTGCTCCCGCACGGCCGCCGCGCTTGCCCCCGGCAGGACGCGGTGGTAGTGGGCGCAGGTCGCCTCTGCCGGGCCGTCCAGCGCGGCCCCATGAAAGATCAGCAGAAGTTCTTCCACCTTGTGGACGCGAATCAGGAACGCCAGATCGTCCCGGTACTGCGTCGCCCGCAGGAACTCGTACCCGCCCGGTGTGAGCGCGGCGGGGCCGCCCGGCGCATAGAAGCGGTCGTAGTCGCGGATGTGGAGGTGGTTTTGCAGGAATTCATCAATGGCCTCCTGCAAACGCCCGTCTGAGCAGCAGGCGACGAGGACGCGCGGGCGCTCGACGTTCCAGCGGGACTGGCTGGTATAAGCGGGGGCTGCCTGCTCGGTGAGGGTATCCATAGGTTTAGGCTCCGATGCGCGGCGGGGGCGGCCAGACGCCTTCCTGCACCATTGAGGCGTACCGCTCGTTTATCTTAGCGGTATCCCAGGCGTCATGTGCTATTTTGTAGAACTCTTCCGCCTCTCGGGAACTCGCGAAGGCCGACTTCGGGATGATCAGCGCTCGCTTACCCTTCAAAATCAAGAAGAGAAAGCGATCGGTACTCACGACATTCTCAAAAGAGGACCAGTGGTGGTAGTAGCCGACGGACTGTGGCTTCCCCCAGCGTAGATAAGACGTGTCGGCTTCGGCAATACGCTCCCCGGTGGTGTCAGACTTCAGCACCTTCCAAAACCTGTCCAGAGTGTCCACCAGAACGAAGACAAACGAAAGAATGAACAGCACCCCGCTGAGGACCGCACTGGAAGCCATCCCGTTACGAGCGCCAGAACTGAACCCAAG
>JANLUQ010000648.1:0-5680 GCA_031363565.1 Armatimonadota bacterium
CGAAGGTCTTGGAGTCGAAGGAGGCCAGGTCCTCATTGTACAAGGCCCACTCCGAGGCGCGGCCCACGACAGTCAGACTGCTCTTGAAGAGGCGCAGAGTGACGGTGCCGGTGACGCGCTCCTGGATCTTGCCGATGAAGGCTTCCAGGTCGTCTTTCAGCGGGTCGAACCACAGGCCATAATACGCCAGCTCGCCCCACTGCTGGTCCACCATCAGCTTGAACTTGCGCTCGGCGGCCGTCGCCACCAGGGACTCCAAAGCATTGTGCGCTTTAATCAGGACGGTGGAGGCGGGGCACTCGTAGTTCTCGCGGACTTTGAGGCCCAGCAGTCGGTCCTCCATGATATCTACGCGCCCCACCCCGTTGTCTCCGGCAATCTTGTTCAGCCGGGTCACCAGGGTCAGCCCGTCCAAATGCTCGCCGTCGAGCGAGACGGGGATACCGTTCTCGAAGCCGATGGTGAGCATCTGCGGGCCGGGGTTCGCGGCCTCGATGCCCTTGGTCCACTGGAAGATCTCTTCGGGTGGGGCGTAGTTCGGCTCCTCTAGATGCCCGCCCTCGATGGAGCGGCCCCACAAGTTCTCATCAATAGACCAGATCTTGTCGGCGCTGACCGAGATGGGGATGTTCTTGACGCGGGCGTACTCGATTTCCTCGGTCCGCGTGTAATTGTGCTCGCGCATGGGGGCGATGATCGGCGTGTCAGGCAGCAGGGCGCGCATGACGTACTCGATCCGAAACTGGTCGTTGCCCTTGCCGGTGCAGCCATGGCAGAAGGCGTCCGCGCCGACCTGCTTGGCGATCTCGACGGCCTTCAATCCAATCAAAGGCCGGGCGATGGCGGTGGACAGCGGGTAGCCCTGGTAGTCGCCGTTGGCACGGACGGCGGGCCAGCAGTAGTCCTCGACGAACTCTTTTTTGGCGTCGACGGTGTAGTGCTCGGTGCCCATCGCGCGGGCGCGGTCTTCGGCGCTTTTGACGTCTTCGGCAGGCTGGCCGACATCCACGGTGACGGTGACGATGCGCTCGAAGCCATAGTCTTCGCGCATCATAGGGATGGCGACGGAGGTGTCGAGGCCGCCGGAGTAGACGAGGACGACTGTTTTAGGCATGTGGTTTTCCTTTAAGAGTGGAGTGATACGTGGGTGTTATCCCCATGGTTCACACGGGGCTGAACCCCCGTGCTTTAGTAGTGCAAATCCCCGCCTTCGCGGGCATCGGAGCGATTGCGGGCATCGGAGTTGCTGCCGGGCGCAACATCGGAGGGCTCGCAGGAGAGCCAGAGCGTGTTGTCGGCGTGGTGCTGTTTCTGGTTCTCGATGTAAAGGCGGATGCGCGTCATGTGGGAAGCGCTGACCGAATGGTCGCTATAACTGCCCTGCCACCGGAAGGCCCACGTCGGCGAGCCGTGCGTATCGTTCAAGGCTTTCGAGGAGACGCCTTTGGCGGCCTCCATAAAGTCCGACAGGCACAGAGTACGCGGCAGCGATACCAGTAGATGCACATGGTCGGCCACGCCGCCGAGCGCGTACAGAGTCACTTTCATGCGCGAACACTGCGACTGGATGAGCGCGTAGACGTCCCGCTCGATGTCTCCATTCAGTAACGGGGCCCGGTCCCAGGTGGACCAGACGAAATGCGTGAAGTTCCGGTGATAAACGTGTGCCATGTGTTCCTCCTAAACAGTGTATCCATCCGTGTTGTCCATCCGTGGAGCGGTCTGACACGGGGTTATCCCCGTGTTTCACACGGGGCTGAACCCCCGTGCTGTAAAAGTGCAAGCCCCCGCCTGCGCGGGCGAAGATTTTTGGTCTTCCTAGCTCTGCTCTTACTCATGCCCGCGCAGGCGGGGATTTGCTCTACCGAAGCACGGGGGTTCAGCCCCGTGTGAAACACGGGGATAACCCCGCGTCACACTGCGCTCCGCCAAGACGCATCCCCCCTGCCCCCCTCACAGCACCAGCGACAGGATCGCCTTCTGCGCGTGCAGGCGGTTCTCGGCCTGATCGAAGACGACCGACTGCGGGCCGTCCAGAACGTCGGCGCTGATCTCCTCGCCCCGGTGCGCGGGCAGGCAGTGCATGACCAGCGCGCCCGGCTTGGCGTGCGCCATCAGGGAAGCATTGACCTGGAACGGGGCGAAGATCAGGGCGCGGGCGGCGGATTCGTCCTCCTGGCCCATCGAGGTCCAGACGTCGGTGTAGACGGCGTCGGCATCCCGGACGGCCTCGGTGGGGTCGTGGGTCAGGGTCAGGACGGCCCCGGTCTCGGCAGCAAAACCCAATGCAGCCTGCCACAGCTCTGGATTCGGGTCATAGCCCTCGGGGCAGGTCAGGCGGAAATGGGTGCCGACCTTGGCGGCCAGCAACATCAAGGAGTGGGCGACATTGTTGCCGTCCCCGACATAAGTGAGGGTCAGACCCGCCAGGCTGCCCAGGCCGCCCCTGCGCTCGGCCAGCGTCTGGAAGTCGGCCAATGCCTGGCAGGGGTGCTCGCGGTCGGATAGGCCGTTGATGACCGGGATGCCGGCGTACTCGGCCAGTTCCAGCACGGCCTGATGGTCGAAGGTACGGGCCATGATGCCGTCTATCCAGCGGTCCAGGTTGCGGGCCACGTCCGGGACGGTCTCGCGAACGCCCAGCCGCCCTTCAAGGTAGATGGCGTGACCGCCCAATTGGGTCATCCCCGCCTCGAAGGTAACACGAGTTCTGAGTGATGGCTTTTCGAACAGCATCGCCAACGTCTGCCCCTTGGCGAACTGCGTCTGCGTCTCGTCGAACTTGTGGGCTTTCAGCCGCGCGGCCACGTCCAAGATCAGCAGGATCTCCTCCTGCGTCAGCGTCTCGATGCCTAGAATATCCCGGCGGCGTAGGCGCGGCTCTTCCAGCACATCGGCGAGAGCCGAGCGGCTTTGGGGCGGGGCCATGCGCTGGGATGGGCTGACGGGTATAGGCGGCTGTGCCGACGTACCGGTCTCGCCCACCTGCGGCCCGGTCTCCCTGGGGAGCCGGGGGTTGTAGCCGGCGACAAACGCGATCATGGCCTTCTTGAACTCGCCCAGGACTGTTTCCGGGGTGTAGACGATCTTCTGATCAGCCACCTTGTCTTCCTTTTCCTTTTCCTGCCCCTGCTGCAACTCGGCGACCTCATGCCGGGTGCGGTCGAGGTCCACGCCCAGCAGTGCCAGCACCTTGCCCGCCAGGCCCTCACCCTCGTGGATCAAGCCTAGAAGCAAATGCTCGGTGCCGATATAGTTATTGTTAAGCTGCCGCGCCTCGTCATAAGCGAGGTCAATGACCCGCTTGGCGCGCGGCGTAAGCTGCATGTCCTGGCCCAGCTGTCCCTCGCCGTGCGCGACCTGCCGCTCGATCTCGGACCGGACGCGGCCCAGGCTGATGCCGAGCCGGTCGAGGATGCGGGCGGCCACGGTGTCGTTCTCCCGGACCAGTCCGAGCAGCAAGTGCTCGGTGGACACATAATTCTCGCCCAAATACCCGGCCTCCTCCTGGGCGTAAAAGACGACCTTGCGCGCGCGTTCGGTAAATCGCTGCCACATGACGGGTTGCTCCTTGTTCGGACCTCTCCCCGGCACAAGTGCCGACCCTCCCCTGTTAAGGGAGGGTAAGGAAATCAGGGAAGGGCCTCTGCTCTGTGCTGTCTACTCTGCTCTGTTTCGTCCTTACCCTTCCCTAACAGGGAGGGGTCGCGACTTGTCGCGGGGGTAGGTCCTACACCACCGCCGCCAGCACGTCTATGGCCTCGTCCACGTCGGACTGCGTGATGATGAGCGGCGGGACGAGGCGCAGGATGTGGTCGCCAATGGCGCTCATCAGCAGGCCACGCCCCATCGCCTCAGTCAAGACGCGCTTGGCGTCGGGAGCGGCAAGCTCGATGCCGACCATCAGGCCGACGGCGCGGATGTCGGCGATCTTGCCCGCGAAGCGCTTCTCGTTCAGGCGGTGGACGAAGTACGCGCCCATCGCGTGGGCGTTGGCGAGCAGGTGCTCCTCTTCGATGGTCTCGAGCACGGCCAGGGCCGTGGCGCAGGCCAGCGGGTTACCGCCATAAGTGCTGCCGTGGTCGCCGGGAACCAGTGTCAGGGCCGCCTCGCCGCGCGCAAGGCAGGCCCCGATGGGGAATCCGCCGCCCAAAGCCTTGGCCGAGGTCAGGATGTCGGGGACGACGCCATAGTGCTCGTAGGCGAACCACTTGCCGGTCCGCCCCACCCCGGTCTGGACCTCATCAAAGATGAGCAGGGCCTGATGCGTGTCGCACAGGGCGCGTGCGGCCTCCAGGTAGGTCTTGTAGGCAGGGTAAACGCCGCCCTCGCCCTGGATCGGCTCGAGCAAGACGGCACAAGTGTCGTCGCTCACGGCGGCTTCCAAGGCGGCGATGTTGTTGAACGGGACATGGGTGAATCCCTGCACGACCGGCGCGAACGGCTCCTGATATTTGGGCTGGCCGGTCGCCGTCACAGTCGCCAGCGTACGCCCGTGAAAAGACTTCTGGGCGGCGACGATACCGAATTTGTCCGGGCCACCGTGCGATTTGGCATATTTGCGGGCGATTTTGATGGCACACTCGTTGGCCTCGGCCCCGCTGTTGCTGAAGAAAACGCGGTCCATCCCGCTGATTCCGACCAGCTTCTCGGCCAGATTGGCGACGGGGGCGGTGTAATAGTACCCCGAGGTGTGGATCAAGGTTTGGGCCTGCTCCGTGATGGCCCGGACCATCTTCGGGTGGCAATGGCCCAGGGCGTTGACGGCGATGCCGGCGAGGAAGTCCAAATACTTCTTGCCCTCGGCGTCCCAGACATGGACCCCCTGCCCTCGCACGAGTGTGAGGGGGAGGCGGGCGTAGACGGGGAGCAGGTAGCCATCGTCCAGGCGCTTGATCTCGGCGGCGTCCACAACGGGCGAGATCTGACCGGTGGCGCGGTCCAGGGTGTAGGAAGTCTCGGGTGCATAGGTTGTGGTCATGGTATCGTGTGCTTTCGTCGTGCTGCCCGGCTTTGAAAGGCCAGGCTAAAAGGGTACGAAGCCCCTCCGGGGCTGGGAAAAGTCATTTTTGATCCGAGCCGAAGCGCTCCATCTTTTCGGACAGTGTGCCGGCTCCGTGATGGCTCTGCTGGTTCTGAATATATTCCGTCACGCGCATCAGATCACGCTGGGCGAACGTCAGCGCGCCGTAGCCGGACTGCCAAGTGAGTGCAAGCTGCCCCTCGGGCAAATGGTTGATCAGGTGTGCGGAACTGCCTTTCAGTCTATGCATCAAGTCCGCGAGGGCAACAGTCGTCGGCAGTGTACAAGCCAGGTGGACGTGATCGGGCATCCCGTTCAGAGCGTGTACGGTCACGCCTTTCTCGCGGCAAATCGCTTTCAGACAAGGGTAGAGCGATGCCTCCACCTCCGGGCTAATCATCTCTTCACGCATTTTGGTCGTCCACACCAAATGGTAATAAATCTCCGTATAGGTATCTGCCATCGTCACCTCCCTGTATCAGTCACCTCATGCTCCCAGCCCCGGAGGGGCTTTGTACGCTTTTAGCCCGGCCTTTCAAGGCCGGGTATTTCCCGCGCCGCCTTCGGACCCCGCGCCGCCTTCGGACACCGCGCCGCCTTCGGACCCCGCGCCGCCTTCGGACCCCGCGCCGCCTTCGGACCCCGCGCCGCCTTCGG
>JANLUQ010000425.1:0-5035 GCA_031363565.1 Armatimonadota bacterium
AGCATGAAACCCCTGCCTCTCGATGAGAGGCAGGGGTTGTTGTGTTTTGATAGGTTTCTCTGGAACCCTTCCCTCCGAGGGAAGGGTGGCGCGCTTGCGCGACGGGATAGGACGACCATGCGATAGGACGACCGTGCGATAGGAGGCCGGGGTCAGGTCGGGTACAATGACCCCATGACCGAGCGTATTACCGGACGCATGACCGAGCGTATTTATCTCGACCACGCCGCCACGACCCCAATGCGGCCCGAGGTGCGGGCGGCGATGGAGCCGTACCTCTCGGCAGACGGCTTCGGCAATCCGAGCAGCCTACACGCGGACGGTCAGCGCGCCAAGCGTGCCCTGGACGCCGCCCGCGACACGCTGGCTCAGGCATTAGGCGGTCAGTTCTCCGAGATCACTTTTACCAGCGGCGGGACCGAGGCGGATAACGCCGCCCTAGTCGGCGTCCTGCTGGCGCGTGGGCCTGGCAGCCACCTGGTCACGACGCAGATCGAGCACGAGGCCGTTCGTGAGACGGCTGACTTCCTGAAAAAGCTCGGCTTCGGCGTCACGTTCGTGCCGGTGGACGAATTCGGCCGCGTCTCGCCCCAAGCGATCGCGGACGCCCTGACCGACAGGACGGCGCTGGTCTCGGTCATGCACGCGAACAACGAGGTCGGCACGGTCCAGCCTTTGCGCGAGATCGCCGACACCGTCCACGCGCGCGGCGCCTACTTGCACACGGACGCCGTGCAGACGTTCGGCCAACTGCCCTTAGATGTTCACGCTTTGGGCGCGGACCTGGTGACCCTCTCCGCGCACAAGATCTATGGCCCCAAAGGCGCGGGCGCTTTATATGTCCGCTCCAGCGTCCCTATCGAGCCGCTGCTGCACGGCGGCGGCCAGGAGCGCGAGCGGCGGGGGGGCACGGAGAACGTTCCTGCCGTCGTCGGCTTCGGCGAGGCCGTGCGCCTGATGCTCCCCGAGCGCGAGGCCGAGGCGATGCGCCTAACCGAACTGCGTGATCAGCTCCTGGGCGCCCTGCGCCATCGTCTCCCTGAAATTGTCTTGAACGGACACCCCACGGAGCGGCTGCCGAATAACCTCAACGTCTCGTTTCCCGGTCTGGACGCCGAGACCCTGCTGCTGGCCTTGGACCGGGCCGGCATCTCGGCCTCCTCCGGGTCGGCCTGCACGTCGGGCAGCATCGAGCCGAGCCACGTCCTTACGGCGATGGGCCTGCCTGAAGACCGGGTGCGGAGCGCCATCCGCCTGACCCTGGGACGCGGCACGACGCCGGAGCAGATTGACCGCACCGTAGACATTCTGGCCGGCATCGTCACCCACCTGAGAGCGAGATCACGATGAACATCCTGGTGAATTTACCGTCTGGCTTCTTCTCACACCCCGTTTTGACACCCGCATTCGATCGGCTGGCTATACTGGGGGAGGTGCGGCGGACATCCCACGACACGGCGGAGTCGTTCGGGCCGGACCTCGCCTGGGCAGATGCCGTCTTGATGTGGTCCTGGCCGGTTTACACGGAGGCCTTGCTGCAAGCCGCGCCGAGGCTGGTATTCTCGGGGAACCTTGACATCACCCAGGCCGGGGCGCGGGTGGCGCTGGCGCGCGGGCTGCCGGTCTCGGTCTCACGGGGTGGGTTCTCACCCGCCGTGGCCGAGTTTGCCCTAACGTTGATCCTCACCACATTGCGCCGGACGGCGGGCCACGAGGCGGCCATGCGGGCGGGGGACGAGATATGGATACGCAGCTTCCCGACCGAGATTGACCCGCGCGAGCGAGAACTGACCGGGCGAAGCGTCGGAATTGTCGGATTTGGACAGGTCGGGCGGCGGCTGGCAGAACTGCTGCGCCCCTTCCGGTGCGACCTGCGCGTCGTGGACCCGTTCGTCACGGAGGCGGTCCTCGACGCCCACGACGGCCGGCGGGCCGACCTCGACGAGATGCTGCAAGCCTCGGACGTCGTCGTCCTCTGCGCCACTTCCAATTCGGGCACCCGGCACCTGCTGGGCCGGCGCGAGATTGAGATGCTCCGCCCCGACGCCGTTCTGGTCAATGTCGCGCGCGCGGCCCTGGTGGATACATCGGCCCTCACCGAGCGCCTCCAGCGCGGAGACCTGTCCGCCGCCTTGGACGTGTTCGACCAGGAGCCGCTGGAAGAGGAGTCGCCCCTGCGCGCCTTGCCCAATGTTACCCTCACACCGCACCGAGCGGGCGTCACTGTCGCCGCCGCGCAGCGCATCCTTGAGTGGCTCGTGGGCGATCTGGAAGCCGTGGTTCAGGGCCGCGAACGCAGTCACCCGCTGATGGAATCCATGCTACCGAGTCTCGATGCTTGAGGATTCTGTGGCTCCCATGAAACAGCAAAACGCCCCGGCAGTCTCCTGCCAGGGCGTTTTCTCCGTCTGTGTCGCCATGCCGCTCATGCCGTGGCCGCGTAGTTGTCGGACCCACCCACGTCGTGGAAGATGGGCAAATAGTCGCGCCAGACCTCGTTCTTGGTGCCGTTTATGTACTTGGTCAGGCTAATGTACGGCACATAGCGCGGGCGGCGCGGCGGGCGGGCCAGCTTCATGCCGCAGTGGGACAGCAGCTTGTCGCCCTTGCGGGCGTTGCACCGGCGGCAGCAGGCGACGAGGTTGTCCCAATGCATGCCGCCGCCCACTTTTTTGGGTAGGATGTGGTCGATGGTCAGGTCACGGGTTTGGATGCCGCAGTACTGGCAGGTGTAGTTGTCGCGCGCGAAGATGGAGCGGCGCGACAGCTTCAGCTCCGGCAGGGGCCGCTTGACGTGGTAACGCAGGCGCAGAACAGACGGCGCGGCAAAGGTCTCGCCCTCACCCGTGGTCAGGTGGGGGGCGGTATCGCCGTCATGCGCGTGCAGAACATCGGCTTTGCCCAGATACAGCAGCACGACGGCCCGGCGCAGGTTGCACACGTTCAGCGGCTCGTAGTCGCTGTTCAGAATAAGAACCTCATGGCTCATAGTAGTGATCGTCCAATCCTTTCCAGTATTTCCCGTCCTGTAGTTCCCGCCAAGTGTCCGGCCTATGAAACAAAAAAACCCGCTCCGGCCTTCGCTGTCAGTCTGACGGCGTGGGTCGCAAGCGGGTCGTTGGCGCGTAACAGTGGTGTTGCCACACATGCGCGAGGCGCGCACAAGCGTGGCGGTGCGCGTGGGTATGGTACAGCACGTGCCGGTGCCGCAGCATCCCCCTTCCCGCTTCCTCCCGCGCATGCGGGCGTTCGATGTCGCTCCAAAGTCGGTTCATAGACAAGTAGTATGAGAATAGCTCGAGGGCCGTGTATAAAGCTTTTCTGTGATGATTGTAGCAACTTTCGGGCAGCTTTGTCAACAAGGAGGAAGGATTTTTTGAGACGCCTGGGCCGGGTATACTGAAGGTGCCATGATTTTTGATTCGCTGCTCCTGGCCGCCGTGCGGGATGAACTCGGAAAAGCCCTCGTCGGCGGCAAGGTCGAGAAGATCGCCCAGCCGGACCCGCTGGAAATCGTAATACGGATGTACCATGCCGGGCACAAACACGACCTGCTGTTGTCCTGTAACCCGCAGGAGGCGCGCGCCCACCTGACCCAGTTGCGGCGCGAGAACCCGCCCGCCCCACCACCGTTTTGTGCGCTCCTGCGGAAGTACCTGGATGGGGCGTGGCTGGGAGATGTCTCCATGCCGCTCGGCTTCGGCGAGCGCGTCCTGCACCTGCACTTCAAGGCCGTTGACGGGGCGCCCTACACCTTAATCGCCGAGATCATGGGCAAGCACTCAAACCTCATCCTGGTAACCGGGGCGGGGACGATTTTGGGGGCGGCCAAGCCGGTCGGACGCGGCATCAACCGTTTCCGGCAGATCTTGCCGGGGCTGTCCTATGTCGCCCCGCCTCGGCAGCGCGGCAAGCGTGATCCGCTGGCCCCACTCGACCCGGAAGCCACTCCGCTGCAAGATGATGAGGCTTTGTCGCCGGAGGAAGCCAAGGAATGGCTGATGGCTTCCTGGTCGGGGGTCAGCCCGCTGCTTGCCCAGGAAACCATCCTGCGCGCCCAGCACGGCCTGCTGACCACACTCTCGCTCCATCATGCCTTGATGCTGCTGCTGACCGTGGTGCGCGTCGGCGACTGGATGCCGCGCGTCTGGACCGACGATTCGGGCGTGACCGTGGGCGCCTACCCGATCCCGCTGCTTTCGATCCCGCCGAGCCGGCAGCACCTGCGCGAGTCAATCAGTATCGCCCTGGACCACGCCTCAGGGGCGCTTATTCGCCGGGATACCTTCGACCGTGCGCGGGAGTCGCTGCTGTCCGCCCTGCTGCGGACTCGAAAGCTGAAGGAAAGGGAAGCGGAGGAGCTGCAAAAGGGCTTGCAGAACGCGGGCCGGGCCGAGGAGTACCGGCAGACAGGGGACCTGCTGCTGACCAACCAGTCCCAGATCCAGCGCGGCCAATCGCTGGTGTCGGTGCCGGACTATTACGCCCCGCCGCTGCCCGGTGGCGAGCCGACGATGCGCTTCATCGTGCTCGACCCGACTTTGCTGATCCACGAGAACGCCGAGCGGTTCTACAAGCGCAGCCGGAAAGCCGAGACGAGTGCGATGACGCTGCGTGACCGGCGGGCGCAAGCGCTGGAGGAGGCGGCCCTGATCGTCCAGGCGGAGCGCGAGGCGACGCTGGCCACAACGCCCGAGGAGATCGCCGCCATCCGCACGAGCATGGCCGAGTCGCTGGCACATGGCCCGCAGCCCACCGGGCCTGCCGCGACCGGTTCGCGCCCCACCCTGCCGGAGTTCGAGGGCCACAAGATCAAGCGCACCCATACGGTAGACGGCTGGGAGATATTGGTGGGCGAGAACGCGACATCCAACGACTATCTGACCACGAAGATCGCCATCTCCTCCGACATCTGGCTGCATGTCCGGGCCGCCGCCTCGGCCCACGGCATCATCCGCGCCCAGAACCGCCCTGCCGCCGTCTCCGCCTCCGCCTTGCAGCAAGCCGCCGAGATGGTCGCCGCCCGCAGCGAGTC
>JANLUQ010000673.1:0-8204 GCA_031363565.1 Armatimonadota bacterium
CGCTCGACATTGAAGGCGTTCATCTTCTCGACAAGCTGCCGGGCCTCTTCGGGGTCGCCGGTCAGCAGAAGATCAAGGGCGACGGCGGCATCGTCGAGCCGCCCGACGGCATTGATGCGTGGGCCGAGGCCGAAGCCGACGGCCTCGGCGGAGAGCGGCTTGTCGGTCTTGATCCCCGCGCCGTCCAGCAGGGCGCGCAGGCCGACCTTGCGTGTCACGGCGAGCTGCTTTAGCCCGAAGGAGGCAAAGACGCGATTCTCACCGAGCAGGGGCATGACGTCGGCGACGGTCCCACACGCCACGAGGTCTAGAAATTTCTGGATGAAGGCGCTCTCGTGGGTCGGCTGCACGAGGCGGACGAGCGCCTGCATAGTCTTGAAGGCGACGCCGACACCGGCGAGGCTGGGGAAGGGATAGGTCGAATCGTGTCGGTGCGGATTGACGACGGCGTAGGCATCCGGCAAGGTCTCGCCCGGCTCGTGGTGGTCGGTGATGATGACGGTCATGCCCAGGCTGTTGGCATAGGCGACGGCCTCACGCGCCTGTATCCCGCAGTCGGAGGTGATAACGAGGGTCGCGCCCTTCTCGTGGGCGTAGTCAATCGCTGTCGTTTTCAGGTCGTAGCCGTCCCGCTTGCGGTGCGGAACCCGGTACTCCAGCTTTGCCCCTAAGGCGAGTAGTGTGCGGACATAGATGGCGGTGGAGGTGACGCCATCCACGTCATAGTCTCCGTACACGAAAATCGTCTCGCCACTTGCCAAAGCGTCTTTGATGCGGTGCGCGGCCTTGTCCATGTCCGGCAGGCCGAAGGGATCGTGGAGCTGACTGAGTTCGGGCCGCAGGAAGGCATCGGCGACGGCGGGGTCGGACAGGCCCCGATTACAGAGCAGGCGCGCCGAAAGCGGGTGGATACGCAGCTCGCGAACAAGCGTCTGCTCGGCTCTAGAGTCGCGCACAGGTTCGGTCCAGCGTGTTTGGGTGAGTGAGGTCATAATGTTGGGGCGGCTCATGCTTCGCTACTCGCGCCTTCCCGCCCAAAGCGGAAAGGCGCGATGGACACGGCTAGAACCGCTTGGCAGGCCGCTTCTTCTTGGCCTTGATCGCCGAGATCTGGATCTCGCCAGGCACGGCGGGCCGGGGCGCAGCGGACGGTATGGGCCGTGTGGCCGGGGGCCGGGCGCTGCCGCCGTTCGCCGGATAGATGGCCGCACCGCCCGCCGGGTAGATCGCCGTGCCACCGGCCGAACCGCTTCCCGTGGCGTCAGGCGGCGGGGCATTGCCGCGCCGCTTGGCGAGCCAATTCTCCCAGTCCACCAGGATCGAGGCGGCATTGAAGATGGACGAGTAGGTCCCGCTGATGATCCCAATGAGCAGGGCGACGTTCAGCAGGCGCGTCGTCTGCCCGCCGAGCACGACGAGGGCGACCAGGGTCATCACGACCGTCAGCGACGTGTTGATTGACCGGGCCAGGGTCTGACCGATGGAGCGGTTGACCAGGGACTCGAAGCTCTCGCCGCGCGCTTTGAGCCGCAGATTCTCGCGGACGCGATCGAAGATGACGACCGTGTCATGGACCGAGAAGCCGATCACAGTCAGCATGGCCGTGATGAAGAGGCTATCTACCTCCCAGCCCAAG
This sequence comes from Armatimonadota bacterium, assembly GCA_031363565.1. Taxonomy (GTDB): domain Bacteria; phylum Armatimonadota; class Armatimonadia; order Armatimonadales; family Capsulimonadaceae; genus JANXMY01. Next base: position 1,637 of record JANLUQ010000673.1, read on the forward strand.
AAGTATCCAAAGATCGCGAATGCGCCAAGCAGGACCAGGATGTCGTGCAGCAGGGCCACGACGGCCGAGCTTCCCAGCCGCAGGCCGGCCACGAACCCGCCGATGCCGAAGACAAGGGCTAGGTAGAGGACGATCAGGCCCGAGGCGATGATAACGGCCTGAATGGCGTTGCTCGTCACCTCCTTGGAGATGATCGGGCCGGTGGTGCCGAACCGCTGCTCCACATTGGGACCGATCTGATTGAGCGCGGTCGTCAGCCCATTGTAAACCGGGCTGCTGAGCTTGGAGGCCGCCGTGGAGATGTCGGGGACAGTGACGATGGCGACCGTGCCGCCCTCCGCCATCTGGATCGTGCTGCGCTTGAAGTTTGCGGCGGAGAGCGCGCTTTCAACGGCTGCCGCGGTGGCAGGGCGTGCGTACTTGACCTCGATCTGCGTGCCACCGGTGAAGTCAATGCCGCGCTTCAGCCCGCCCATCGCGAGGAAGATCATGCCGGGGACGATGATCGCGAGACTTAGCAGGTAGAAATACTTGCGGCGACCGATGATGTTCAGGCCGCTTCGGTCGCCGTCGGCCACCGTCCGTCCCACCAAGGAGCGGACATTGAGGCCGAACAGGGCGGGGTTCTTCGCCAGGCCGGGGAACACGTCCACGAGCAGGTACAGCAGGGTCCGGGTCACAGTGATGGCCGAGAACAGCGACACCAGGACGCCGATAAGTAGCGTCAGGGCGAAGCCGCGCACGTTGGCTGTGCCCAGCGACAGCAGGACGACACAAGTGATGCTGGTACAGATATTCGAGTCGCGGATGGCCGGGAAGGCACGCTTGAAGGCGGCATCAATGGCGGGCCGCAGGGCTTTTCCACTACGGACCTCCTCTTTCAGCCGCTCGAAGATCAGGATGTTCGCATCCACAGCCATACCGATGGACAGGATAAAGCCCGCGATGCCCGGCAATGTCAGGGTGACGACCAGACCGGGGAAGAGCCAGCCCAGGGCGCCCTTGAATATCGCCAGGGTGAACAGGGCATAGATCAGTAGGGCGATGTCTGCCAGCAGGCCCGGCAGGCGGTAGTAGCCCAGCATGAAGAGCAGGACGAGGGCCAGGCCGACGCCGCCCGCGATCAGGCTCTTGGTGACGGCCCCGATGCCGCGCGTGGCCTCAATCGAGTCGGTCGCCACCTGCTCCAAGGGGATGGGCAGCGCGCCGGCGTTCAGCAGATTGGACAGGTTCTTCGCCTCAGTAAGCGTGGAGAACCCGCCGCTGATCTCGGCCTCCCCATCTACGATCGGTTCGTTGATGATCGGGGCGGACAGGACGGCATCATCGAGGACGATGCCGTTCAGCTCTTTCGTATGCTCAGTCGTGAACTTGGCAAAGGCCGCCGTGCCCTTCGCCGTGAAGACCTGCGAGACGGCCGGGGCCGAATTAAGGCCGCTCAGGTGGGCAGTGGATTTTGGTTCCAGGTCAGCCCCGGTCAGGATCGGCTGGCCTCCGTTGGCGTTGAGGGCATCGGCGATCACCCCGTTCCAGCCGCTGATCTCCCGGTTTAAGGCTGCCGCGTGCTGCTGCTGGGCGACAGTCAGGTATACGGGCTTGTTGGGAAGAAGCTGGTCGTAGACTTCCTGGGCGCCCTTCATCACAGTTTGCTGGGCTTCATTCACCGGAGGAGGCGCATAAAGACTCGTTGCTGGGCCGGGAACGTTGCTTTGGGCCTCGGCCAGAAGAGCCGCCCAATCAGCCTTGATCTGCGCGCCGTCCCGGAACGACTCGCCGGGGCTGAACCCATTCCATGGGCTGACCACACTGAACCGCGCCTTGTCGCGCCCGCCCGCCCGATCCATGCTCAGGTGGAGGGGATAGGAAGCCGTCTTAGGGTCACCCGACTGGACATCCGGGAAGTAATAGAACGTCATCTGGGCGGTCGTGCCGAGCTGTTCCAGGATCGCGTTCTTGTCCTTGACATCCGGCAGCTCGATGACGAACTGCTTCTCCTGGGGGCGCGGCTGGACGACGGCTTCGGTGACGCCGGACCCGTTGATGCGCTGCTCGATGATGTGCTGGATCGTGGCCTGATCGTAGGGCACGTTTGGGGCAAGGTCGGTCCGTACCTGGAACGTGGCGCGGACGCCGCCCTTGATGTCCAGGCCATACCGGGTCGGGTAGGTCGCGACGCTTTGGTTTGTCTTAGGGTCTATGTGCTTGGCGAGCATCACATAACCTGATAGGGCGATGAGAACTAGAATGACCAGCCCCCAGATTTTCTCCTGCTTCAATTCTTCCTCCGCGAAGACAACGCTTCGACCGACTTCTGATGGAACTGCGAGATTCGTGAAAAACGATTTGTCATTATATCTTACGGACGGGCGGCTGTCAAGGTTTCCGGCCCTGTCCAAGCACGGCTTCCACAAGGTCGGCGCTGTGCGCGACGCCCGGCTCCGCCCGCATCCGACAGCCTAGTTCGGTGGCGGCGGCTTTGATCTTCTCCGAAGCCAGCAGCCGCTCCAGGCGGAGGCGCAGGCTGGCGGCGGAAAAATCGGCGGGCAGCAGGCGCAGGCCCCAGCCCTCGCGCTGGATGTGAGCGGCATTTTCGAATTGATCGAAACCGCGTGGGACGATGAGCGAGGGAACGCCGTAATAGCAGGCCGCCTGGGTCGTGCCGACGCCACCTTGGTGGACTACAGCATCTGCCTGCGGAAAAAGGTCGCCGTAGGGAGCATAGGGGATGACCTGTACCCGCCCGCGCAGGCCTGGCGGCAGAGGAAGCGCCTCAGGGGCGCCGAGCAGGACCGCGCTCCAATCTGTCGGCGTGAGCGCTTGCAAAGCGGTCGCCCAGAATTCGCCTGGATGGTTGACGACCGAGGAACCAAGTGTGAACAGGATGCGGGGCTTGGCCCCCCCCGCCCCCAATAATGGGGAAGCCGGATTGGGAAGTAAGTCACCTCTTGCACCTCCAATATTGAGGGTGGGGGGGGCGGCCCCATCCCAGCGGGCATAGCCGCCGACCTGGAACCAGCGCGGCCAATCGTTGGGGCGGGGGAAGAAGGCGGGCGACCACAGCCCTAAAGTCAGGCGGCGGGAGTACGCGCCGCCCGAGACGACATTGGGGCGGGGGGCAACGCCGAGCTTCCGATACTCGGCGGCGGCGAGGGCGTCAAAGTCCCCGAAGATGCGGTAGCCGATCTCCCAGCCCAGCCGGGTCAGCCAGGCCGGGCAGCCCTTCCAAGCGACGCCGGGCGGGGGGTAAGCCCCTGTCTCATGGATCAAGGTCGCCGCGCTGGCGCTGATCCAGGGCGTCCCCGTCCGTTCGGCGATGGCAGGGGCAGCGAGCTGGATCGTGTGTGAAAGGAACAAGTCGGCCTCGCGCGCCAGCGGCTCTATAGCCAAGGTCGCCGGGACGATCGCCGGGATCAGAGCCTCTTTGAACATGATCCGGATCGGCTCCGTCAGGTGGGCGGCAAGCATCCTTCGCAGCATGTCCGACTCCCAGTCCGGGTCCACGCCCGCGACCGATGCCTCGAAGCCTTGCGCGCGCGCTTTTTCGGCGAACTTGGGGCTGACTGCCCAACTGACGGTGTGCCCGCGCCGCCGAAGTTCCAAGGCCAGCGCCATGAAAGGGTTGAAATCGCCGGACGAGCCGAGCGTATGGATCAGGATTTTCGACATTAGGCTCTAGTGTACCCGGTTTCGCCCGGCACTTCCAGTGCTGGGAACGTCTTCATGCCCTGTATGCATCACCTTTTGGGTATACTCATATAACCATGAACGAACAGATCTTAGCAGAAGCGCGGCGTCTGGCCGACGAAGTGTTCCGGCCCAACGCCGAGCGCGCCGACCAGGGCGATATCAACGGACAGGTGGCGGAAAACGTGCGACTGCTGGCGAAGGCGGGCTATTTTGGGCTGGGGATCTCGCCGGAGTTCGGCGGGAAGGGCGCGGATGACGTGACCCGGCGGGAGTATACGGAGCTGATGGCATCGGCCTGCGGTGTGACAGCGTTCACACAACAGCAGCTCCACGCGGGCGGAGGCTTCGTCGGCGGTGGGCGCAATGAAGCCCTGCGTCGCGAAAAGCTTCCCCTGTTCGCATCGGGACAGGAGCTATGCGGGGTGGCGTTCTCGCATCTGCGCCGGTCTGGCCCGCCGATGGTGCGGGCGGAGCGTGTGGACGGCGGCTACCGTGTGTCCGGGACCGCACCGTGGGTGACGGGGTGGGGTCTGCTGGACTCGTTCATCCTGGGGGCGATGCGCCTTCCCCAAGAAGACCACATCTACTTCTATGTCCCAAAGGCGGGCAATGAGGCGGGATTGAAGCCCGGCCCGCGCATTCCTCTGGTCGTGATGAATGCCTCGGATACGGTGGAGGTCACGCTCAACGACCTGTTCCTGCCCGACGAATATGTCCTCTCCGAGCGCCCTCCCGAGGCGCTGAAGCGCGGAGACTACTGCGGGATCTCAGGCCATGTCTTCCTCCCACTGGGAGGCGCGCGGGGCAGCGTCCACTACCTGCGCGCCCTGGCCGAGAAGCGCAGCAATGAGACCTTCGCGCACGCTGCCGAAGAACTGACACGCGAGATTGATGCCTGCCGCCATGAGGCGCTGACCTGGAGCGGGGCTTGCGCCGACCAAGCCGATTACAAGGAGCACGCCCTGCACGCCCGCACTGCCGCCATCGTCCTCGCCGTCCGCGCCGCCCATGCCACCGTCACAGCGACCGGCGGCGGCGCCCACCTGCTGACGATGCCGCCCCAAAGGCTGCTGCGTGAGGCGATCTTCTACACGACCACGGCACAGACGCCGGACGTGCAGAACGGGACGCTGGACATGCTGCTATCGCCGGAGTGCTGGAACCAAGAATGAAGGACCTTTCGTTCTTCCCATACTCGCCGGCACCTCAGCGGGGACCTTTGACAGCACCTTCGAGATCCCGGGCGGGACGGGCACCAGCGACTACGGCCTCCTTGCCGCCCCAGCATTCACGTTCAAAGCGGCCCCGGTCCCCGAGGCATCCACGGGTGTTTCGCTGGGCCTGCCGCTCGGGGCTGGTTTAGCCGGGGGTGTCGCCATCGTCCGCCGACGTAAGAAGCCACTCGTCGTCTATTCACCACGCCAGCCGGAAGGCCCGTCCACGTTACCGCGGACGGGCCTTCCGGCTGAGAGCCGCTATGGTTTAAGTGCCTTGCGGTCGTCGGGCGTCACTTGCAGCACGACGACGGAGTTGATGCAGTCCCACGAGTGCAGGACGCCGCCAGGCGTCGGCTGGAGCCACTGGCACCAAGAGAGGTCGTCGGAAGTCCGCCGCACGTTCCAGGCGGTGTTGGCGTTGGCCTGAAGCCACCCCTTGTAGGTGTCCTGAAGACGGCGGTCCTTCATGAACTTTGCGATCCAGCGCAGACCTATGGAGTTCAGACCAGAGTTGTTGCCACCCCCCGAGCCGTACTCCGGCATGATCATATATCCACTGGAGTTGGGTTTCCCCAGATGATTCATGGTATAGTCCGCCGCCAGTTTCGCGTCGGAGGTGTCCCCCAGGAAGTCGGCCAGACCGACAAACGTCCCCTGGTTGTAGGTGCTGGCCCAGGTTCCCACTTTGCCGGAAGTGTCCACCGCATCCGACACCGCACCCGACGAGGCGTTGAACAGATGCGTTTTTTCCCAGGCAAACAGGTCCTGAGCCTTGCTCAGATAGCTGCCGTCGTGCAGCGCCCGACTAAGCAGATACGAGGCGATGCCGGCGGGGCATTCGATACAGGAATTGTAGCTGGTATTCTTGGTCGTCCAGAAGAGGGTGCCTCGGGCGGGGTCCCAGGCGCGTGCGAACATCCGGTCGAAGTTATTCTTGGCAATGGTAAGAAACGTGCCATTCCCGGTCGCCAGATAACCGCGCGTGTAGGCAATGGCGGCCCAGGAGATGTCGTCGTTGTAAATGTTGTCCGACCAGTCGGTTCCATGGGCCTTGATGAACCCGTTCAGGAGCGCGGCGACCTGACTTTTGTAAGCACCGCCGGTCCGGTCGTTGGCATCCTCGATGCCTTCGATCTGCTCGACCTCCTGCCAGAAGCCGGGGTCGCCTCCATTCTGATCGCCCTTGATGAAGGCATCGGTGCCGGTGGTGCGGACAAAGGCCTGGAGGTAAGCGTTTACGGCGGCGTCGGCGGGGCTGATGGCGGAAGCGGGCCGGGCGGCGGCATTCAGGAGGACGGCAGACGCCACTGTTCCCATGGCGATTATCTTCCCAAGCCTATAAAACCCGAAAAGCCTGCGAGAATAGGGCTGTCTCATGATTTTTCTCCTAGTTCCAATCAGTGTTCCGATTCGCCGGGGTTCTCGGGAATACCTGGATCGTCCAGGATCTGCACGGCGGTTGCAGAACCGAGATCCTTCCAATCCTGCAAAACCCAGACGCCATGACCGAAAATGCTGTCCGCAGCGCGAGGAGTTCAGGTTTCACGTTTCCACCTCCTACCGGTGATTGGAAGCGGCCCGGCCAGGAGCATTGAGGACACGGAGGGTGAAGGAGCCTGAGAGGGACTTCCCTTTGATGGCGTGGATCGCGTGGTCCTCCACCC
>JANLUQ010000705.1:0-6040 GCA_031363565.1 Armatimonadota bacterium
GGAAGGGGGGGTGAAAGGGGGTGCGACTTGCTTATCGTAAGCCTGCCGTGACTGGAGAGCCTTTGGACAAGAAGGTCATTCCCCCCGTGACACACCCTTCCCTCCGAGGGGAGGGTCGGCGCGAAGCGACGGGGAGAGGATCAGATCCCTCCGAGGGGAGGGTCGCGACTTGTCGCGGGGAGAGGATCTAATGCTCGTCCACGTTGGATGCCTGCTGCTGCTTTTCGCGGCTGAAAATTCCGGTCATGAGGCCGAGGGTGATGAGCAGGGACAGACCAGCAACGCTCAGAAGGACGACTGCTTGATGCGGCATGATTGAATAGTTCCTTTCAGGAAGCGACAGAGTCGGAAGTGACAGAGTCGGAAGCGACAGAGTCGGAAGTCAAATCGGACCAGAACGCGGGCGGCACGTCGCCCACGGTGTAGAAGGAGCCGGTGACACAGATCAGGTCCTCCGGCCCGGCCTGAGACAGCGCGGACCGAACGGCGTCCGCGACACCTGTCTCGATCATCTGCACATTCGAAAAGCCCTGCTGGCGGGCCGCCTCCGCCACATCGAGGGCCGGGCGCGGGCGGAACGCGGGCTGGGTCGCGATCAGCAGGACCGGATGACACCCGGCAAGTGGGGCAAGGAATGGGACCGGGTCATGGTGCCGGGATAGGCCGACGACCAGGATCAACCGCCGGCTGTCCGCGCCGTACTGGTCCCGCAGGGCTGTCGCCAGCACCAGGGCTGACAGCTCGTTGTGCGCCACATCCACCACGACCGTCGGGCAGGTCCGCACCTGCTCCAGACGCCCCGGCACCCAGGCCGTTTCCAGGCCATGCCGCGCGGCCTCGTCGGTCAGCGGCAGCAGGGCGGACTCGGCGACGGCATCCAGAGCGCAGAGCGCCGCCGCCGCGTTCATCGCCTGGAAGGCGCCTCGCAGCTCCAGGTGGATACCGGTCAGGGTCCGCCTCGGAGTCGTCAGCCTCAGCCCCTCTGCCGTGACCTCCGGCGTGGGCACCGCGATCAGCATCGCCCCGCGCTCCTGGCAGATGCGCGCGATCACATTCCATGCCTCGCCGCCGATCGGGGCGCCCGTGACGCATGGCACGCCGGGCTTGATGATGCCGGCCTTCTCCGCCGCGATCTCGCCCAAAGTCTCGCCCAAAAGCTCGGTATGGTCCAGTCCGATGTTCGTGATGACCGTCATCAGCGGATGCGAGACCACATTTGTCGCATCCAGACGCCCGCCCAGGCCCACTTCCAGCACGACATAATCCACGGCCCGCTCGGCGAAATAGCACATCCCGACGGCTGTCTTCAGCTCGAACTCCGTCGTCGGCCCATGCTCGGTCGCCTCCAAATCCTCGATATGCGGGCGGATAACGGAGACCCAGCGGGCGAAGTCCGCGCGCGAGATCATTTCGCCGTTGATCTGGATACGCTCGCGCACATCGTAGACATACGGCGAGAGATACATCCCAACCTGGTAGCCCGCCGCCTGCAAGACGGTGGCCGCCATCGCCGTCGTGGACCCTTTGCCCTTCGTCCCGGCGATATGGACCACACGCAGCCGCTCCTGCGGGTCCCCCAGTCGGTGCAGCAGGGCGAGGAACCGCTCGTTTCCCAGCTTCACCCCCAGCCGCAGCCGACCCTGCATATACCTCAGCGCCTCATCAAAATCCATACGGGATTTAGTATACCCGACCGATGAGGCATACGGCACCCCCGCGTCCACTGCGTCCCTGCGCCTCCTACCAGCCGCGCAGGCGTTTCAAGTCCTTGTAGGCCAGGACGATCTCCTGCATCTCCACATTTGCCCGTTCCCGCGAGTTTGGGCCGCCTCCGCGCACCCGGTCAGGGTGGTGGGCCAGGACCAGCCTCCGGAACTGCCGTGTCGCCTCCGCCTTCGTGCAGGAGGGCGTCAGCCCCAGCCGGCTGCAGCAGCCCTCGGACGGCGCGGACGGCGGCGGCATCGGCCCGTCGCTTTGGCGGTAGCTCTGGAACGACCCGAACAGCGCGGCGAACTGGTCCGCCGCCCCCACTGAACTTATATGGAGCGTGGCCCGCAGGCCCGATGGCGCCCCGATCTCCAGCACCCCATATTCGGTGATGGAAACGCCCTGCGGCCTGCCTACCACCTGCGCGTCCCGAGGGACTTGCTCCTCCTCGATAAACCGCGTCGTCTGCCCAGTGACTTGCAGGCGCGCATACTCGACCGCTTCATACCCCCCGTTTTGCAGCACATAAAGCCGATCCGGCAGGAACAGCCATCGCTGCGGGCCGATGTGCAGGCAGTACGGCGTGACGCTGCTGGTCAGCGGGGTCGGGGTCTCGCGCCGCAGGGTGGCGCGCGCCCGAGTCACCAGCACGGATGCGCCGGTGTCCCGCTTCCAGCCCTGCGCCCGCCCCCGTGCCCTGATCTGCCAGATCCGCTCCGTGCGCGTCAAAGCGGCCAGGGCGTGGTTCAGCAAAGTCCAGCGCTCCCGCGCATCGCTGTCCAGGTGATATTCCAGGTGGAAGCGCCGCCGCCCAGCGTCCGCCGCCCGCGCGCGTTGGAAGGCGGCCGCCGTCAGCCCCACCAGCAGCCCGGTCAGCAGGACGTGGCCCCAGGCGGGCAGTGGGACAAGCAAGGCTGAAAGGGCCAGGGCCGCGCCCCCCGTCCCCGCCACCCAGGCGGAACCGGACCGACGGGCTGCCGTGTTCAGTGCGCGCAGTGCGGTGTCCGGCGAGTGCCGCTCGGGGCGGCCTTCTCCCCCTCGGTACTGTGCTCCCGCGCCGCTTACCGCGACCTGGACCGTGGACGGCTTGCCCCGAGCGGCTGATCGTTGAAACCCGAATGTTTGTCCACTGAACCCCATGTGTCCTCCGCCGACGCTCCACACACCCGTTTCGTCCGCGGCATCCCTAGGGATGCCATGATAGATAATTCCCCAGGAATCGCGCGTTTCCCTGCTCTGCCTAGAGGTCATCCGGCCCGATCCGACCCGGTTTATGGTATTGTAACAGCCTTTACACAACTGATGATGGGAGTGAGCGCAGCACGCGGCGGCTAAATCAGGGGAGGGGCGGAGTTCATCCCCGCCCTCCTCTCCTGCTGCACCCTCCTCTCCTGCTGCGCCCTCCTCTCTTGCCCAAGCCAAAGGAGGCAGCGATGAGCGATCTGGTTGTGACGGCCCCGTCCTGGGCCAACCTTGAGGTGCTGCCGCCGGGTCATGTCTCGGCACGCCGCGCGGTGCAGTCGCAGTACGATCTCCTCTGGATCGTCGAAGGCGCCTCCCAGTACGTCCTCGGCGACGCCGTGATCGCGGCACCGGCTGGGACTATGATCCTGTGCCAGCCGCCGTTGTGCCCCGTCATCCGCCACAACAAGGTGCAGTGTACGCGTCAGGCTTACCTGATCTTCGATATCGTCGAGTTCCCCGATACCTGGCCGCCCCGTGCCCAATGGCCACTGATGCGCCCGTCGGCGCCGGGCGACATCCTGCACCCCCTGTTCGAACACCTCCTGGACGGCTACAAGCGCTTCGATGAGGCACACCTCGCGGCCCTCATGGGCGCGCTGGTCAGCGCATTCGTCTCTGGGCAGACGGGCCGCGCCGATCTCTCCTCCGAGACTGTGTCCGTCCCCGTCCAGAGGGCCATCGCCTACATCTACAACACCCTCTACCATGCCCCGATGGCCCCGATGCCGCTCGTCGCCCTCGCCGAAGCTGCCTGTGTCTCGCGCGAACACCTGTGCCGTGTGTTCAGGATGGAGACCGGCGCCACCCCTGCCGAGACGGTGCGACGGGTCCGCATCGAGAACGCGAAGCGCCTGCTCCAGTCCACCAAGCTCACCATCGGGCAGGTCGCGGAGCGGACCGGCTTCAGCGATCCCAAGCACTTCGCCCACTGCTTCCGGGAGGTGGCTCGGCAGACGCCAAGTGCGTATCGTATCCTACACCAAACGGGCGTGATTCATACCCCTGAATGAATGACTGACGTTACGCAGTCCTGCCGTTGGGTGTTCACCCCGCTCTGTTCCTACGAGGGGCAGTGGCTCCGCGGCCGGCGTCTCGTCCCCCAGATGGGTCGTTTACGGCCCGGCCACAGCCCCTGCGTCACACTAATGACTCACAACATATCTTCGGCAAAAACACATCAATCCTAGACACCATTGCGTCAATCCTTGATGTTCCCAGAAGCCGGAGATGGCTTTATAATGAGTCGTGCGCTGCGGCACGGCCCACAGACCGCCACGCGGGATTGTGCGCTCATACTATAAGCAACTATCGCTAACCAAGTGGAACAAGGCGGTGTACACCCGGCGCGGACACCAGGCCATAGCGGAGGAGTTCGACAGAGCAGAGTTTCGACAGACGTTCGAGGAAGCAAGGTAGGAGAAACAAATGAACCGACTCACGACAAACCGACTCACGACGAACCGACTGACGAAGATCGGCGCGACGCTCTCGGCGCTGCTGGTTGTCGCCGGCGCGCTTGTGGCCGCGAGGCCCGCCCAGGCGGCCAACCCGTTCGAGGAGGCCGCCTACCTGTGGACTCAGGGGACTGACACCGACCTGAGCGGCGACGGCGACTGGGGTATGTACAAGTCGTGGCTGGGAGTCTCCCGGCTGGGCGTCGAGTCCGACCCCGGCGGCTGGGATACCTGGGCCAATACCACCGAAGGGTGGAACAACAACCACTGGGGCGACCAGCAGACCCGCTACGGGACCGGCGCGCTGCCCGATATCCTGCTGGGGATCGGCACGATGCCCTACTCGCCGCACGGCTACGACACCACCTGGGAGGGCCAGCAGTGGCAGCTCGAGGCCAACAACGACCCCGCCACCATGCAGCACTTCGTCAATCTGGGGAACAACATCGCCTCCTGGAACTACAAAAGCGTGATTATCCGCATGGACTACGAGTTCGACGGCGGTTGGGACCCCTACGGCAACCTCAACGTCATCCCCGGCATGCCGGGTAACTTCATCAAGGCCTGGCAGAACATTGTCAACACCGTCCGCAGCACGGTCAAGGCCAAGAACCCCAACATCAGCGTCAAGTTCCTCTGGAACCCGACCGACAGCAATGTGCAGGTCTGGAGCGCCAATTACTACCCCGGCGATGCCTCTGTGGACTACATCGGCTTTGACAACTATGACTACGACTACAGCGGCATCTACCAGTCTGGGGTGCAGCCCAGCACGGCGACCCAGCAGACGGCGTGGACGAAATCGATCCTGCCTAGAATCCAGTGGTTCGCCGACTTCGCCTCGGCGGCCAATCCGGGCAGCCGGAACGGCTACATCGCTGGCCGGAGCGTCCCCCTGATCGTGGGCGAGTGGGGACTGTGGCAGGTCGCCAGCGGCGGCCGGGGGGCTGGGGGCGACGACCCGACCTACATCCAGAACATGCACGATTGGATGGCCTCGCACAATGTCTATATGGAGAGCTACTTCGAGACGCCCTCGGATGGCGTGTCCACCTTGTGGCCGGGTGGGTTCCCAACCCCCGGCAGCGGCAACCCCTCCTGGGGGACATCGGGTTCGCCCTACCCAAACGCATCGGCGCTGTACCGGACTCTCTTCAGCGACGCCGGCGCGGTGCCGGTGACTAACTACCTCACCAACCCCGGCTTCGAGACCGCCAGCCTGACTGGGTGGACGATGTGGGTGGGCAGCAACCCCGCCGCCGCCTACGCCTCCAACAACCCTGGCGAAGCGCACTCGGGGAGTTGGGGGTATGTCAACTGGTCGAGTACCCCCTATGAGCTGACCGCCTACCAGCAGGTGACTGTCCCGAACGGCAGCCACACCGTCAGCGCCTGGATCAAGAACAGCGGCGGGGAGACCACCTGCCAGATGCTGGTCAAGTACTACGGCGGCGTCGTTGCCACGGTCAACATCCCGGCATCGAGCACATGGCAGAAGATCTCTACTACGGTGAACGTCACCAGCGGGACTCTGGAAGTCTCCTTCTACAACAAGGCCGCCGCCAACCAGTGGCTGAACGTTGACGACGTCGTCGTGAACTAGAGCCGCCCTGTAGGCCCGCCCGCCCCGGCCG
>JANLUQ010000030.1:0-5624 GCA_031363565.1 Armatimonadota bacterium
CGATAGGCGTCGGCGCGGTTTCGCTCTCCATCGGCCTGCTGAGGGCGAAGTACCAGTAGACGCTGTAGCCGACCATTAGGACTGTCAGCGTCAAGGCCGCACCCGCCGCTGTCTTGAGCAGGGCCGACAGCCAGCGGCGGCGGCGCAAGTGCTGCCGAGACAATTCGCCGCCGATCTCTTTGGGATTACCAAACTTCTTCATCGCGTCCTCCATCGCCTCCGCCGCCGGGACGGTGCGGGCGGCGTGGGCCGCCAGGGTGGTAAGGTGCTGCCGCAGCTCCTCGCGCGTGTCTCGCCGCTCGTGGGCCGGGACGAGCCAGAGCCGCCGGCAGATGCAGTCAAGGTAGCGGTCCAGGGGCGTACGCTCAGGCTGTCTGCTCACCGGGCTGCCCCCCCAGAATGCCGCTGACGGCCCGCGCGTAGTCGTGCCACGCCTGCGCCTGCTTCCTCAGTTCGGCACGGCCCTGTTCGGTCAGCGAGTAGACCTTGCGGGCGGGGCCGCTCGGCTGGATCTCCCAGGCACCAACGATATGCCCCTCACCTTCCAGGGCACGGAGGGCGGGGTAGAGAGTGCCCTCGCCGGGCTTCAAGGCGCTGCCGCTGCGCTGCTCAATCTCGCGGGCAAGGGCGTACCCGTGCTGCGGGCCGTCCGCCAGCACTGCCAGCACCCAAACGGTCGTGCCGCCCTTCTGCGTGTCCTGTCGTTTTGCCATGTGTGACCTCCTGATGATTTCATTATACATCTATTATAGTGGTATGTCAAGCCTATTTTTGCGAGGCTAGGCAGGAAAAGGGCGTGGGGGACGCGAACGTCTGGGGCAGGACTTAACAATTACGAACAGGAGACGCAGAATATGCCGACAGTTGCCATCGAAGGGCGGGAAGCGTTTGAAGTGGAGGCCGGGAAGAAGCTCGTCCTCGCCATCGAGGACTCGGGATATGACATCCTGCACCGCTGCGGCGGCATCGCCCGCTGCACCACATGCAAAGTCCATTTTCTGAGCGGCGAGCCGTCTGAGATGAACGCCGAGGAGCGCGCGACCTTGGAGGAAGACAACCTGCTCGGCCAGTACCGCTTGTCCTGCCAGATCCGCGTTCAAGGGAACATGACCCTGGACCCGCCCGACCGCGCGAGCGACCGGGGCATCTCGCCGGGCGAACGGCCCGAGGATTAGGAGGCCGCGCACCCAGGGAACACCCTATGACAGAAAAACAAGTTGGCTTCCTCTATGATCCCGCCGTTCTGGATCACCAGCCGCCGGAGGGACACCCGGAGCGGCCCGCGCGCGTTCGTGACACGTTCGCCCTGCTGGAAAGCGAGGGGATGCTGGCCCGCCTGACCCGGCTGCCGGTGACGCCCGCGACGCGGGCGCAGATCGAGCGCGTCCACACGCCCACCTATCTGGACCGGGTGGAGCGGATCGTTTCCGAAGGGGGCGGGTATCTGGATGCGGGGGACACGGTCGCCTCGACAGGCTCGTGGAAGGCGGCGACGGCGGCGGCAGGCGCGGCCATCGGGGCGGTGGACGCGGTGATGACCGGGGGCATGGAGGCGAGCTTTGCCCTCGTTCGCCCGCCGGGCCATCATGCGCCGCCGGACCGGGCGATGGGGTTCTGCATCCTCAACCACGCGGCTGTCGCCGCCGCCCATGCCGTCGCGCAGTATGGGTTGTCACGCGTCCTCTTAGTGGACTTCGATGTCCACCACGGGAACGGGACGCAGGACTGCTTTTATGCCTCGCCCCAGGTGCTGTATTTTTCCACCCATCAGTCTCCAGCTTATCCCTTCACGGGTGCGGTCGAGGAAACGGGGGAGGGCACAGGCTTGGGCTACACGGTCAACGTCCCCCTGCCGCCGGATGTGGGCGAGGCGGGCTTCTTGCAGGCGTTCGACACCGTCCTACGGCCACTCGCCGCGCGCTACCGGCCCGAGATGGTCATCGTCTCGGCGGGCTACGACGCTCACTGGCGCAATTCCCGCTATGTCCAGGGCATTCGGGAGCGCCTGACGGTACGTGGCCTCTGTGCCCTGTCCAAGCACCTCCAGGAGATCACCGACGCCTATTGCCCCGGCAAGCTGGTCGGCATTCTGGAGGGCGGCTACGACCTGGAAGCACTGGGCTGGGGCGTTCTGGGCACCCTGCGCGTCTGGCTTGGCGACACCGAAGTCGAAGACCCTCTCGGCCCCCCGCCCACGGCGGCACGGGAGCCGGACATCACGCCGCTGCTGGAGCAGGTGCGGCGGGTGCATAAGCTCTGATCCTAGCCCCCGGCGCGTGCGCCAGGGGTAGGATCAGACGCCGTCAGCACGGGACGTTTTTCAGGCTTGCCGAACAACACGAGCGCATGGGGAACGGGGCGGGAGGGAATACCGGGCGAGGTATGGCCAGTCACCAGGATCTTGCGGCCATAGACGAGCGATGTGCTGAAGCCGGAGTCGAGCAGGACGGCCTCGCGGACATTAGCCGCCGAAAGGGCGCGGGCCAGTTCCGCCGAGGTGGCGACATAGGTGGTCGCGCCGAGGACGAGCCGGCCATCAGGCATGAGAGCGAAGAAGGCGCGGCGGCGTGGGTCCTCAGCGTCGTGGACGTGGAACCCATCGAGCCGGGGGCGGTCGGCGGCGATGCCTTCATGGACCATCCATACTCCTCCGAGGAAGGCATCGGTCAAGCCAGGGAGGCGGGAGGCGAGGGCAGACTGGTCCGCCATTGTCTGCGGGTCATAGGGGAGGATACGCGTCCGGCCCGGTGACAGCAGCACGAGGGGCCGCCCCACAAGCGCCTTCGCGTTGTCCTCCCGGTTGAAAACAGCCCGTGCCTCATTGCCGCAGAGGGAAGGACCGATCAAGATATTGTCTGTCCCCTGCACCCGAGCATCTGCGAAGAAGGTTCCATTGACGCCCGCCTGCGCCCCCGCCTGCCGCACCAAAGCGTCCACCCCGCAGCGCAGGATGGACCGGCGCGTCTGCGCCACGCCGCCCTCGATCAGGATAAACGGGACGCCTTTGATGCGCTGCTTCGTGACGAGGAGGGCGGGCTGTGGGTTGATCAGGTCAACGCTGCCGGGCGGCAGAGGCACGGCGGGCATCAAGGACGCGGTCGAGACGGGCGGCGGGGTATGCCGATGGATTGCTGGGGCAGGCATGAAAAAAGCGACTGCCAATGCAGCCGCGCTTAACACTGTCTTAACAGAGAACCAGGGAGATACGGCCCGCTTACGCTTGCTGGGGGCTGTTCTGTTGGCTCTAGTGATCATTGATAAGATTATAACACGCCTGACGACTCTTGTCAACGCCGGCATACGTTTTAAGCACTGGCGCACAGGATGCGAAGGCCAGAGTCCGGGGAATAACATCCCCAGACCTGGACACTTGCCGCTCCTACTTCTCGTGCGCGCCGATTCTGAAGACCTTGGTGCCGCATATCTCGCAGATACCCTGGGTGGCTGGCTTGCCGTTTTTCATCGTCACGGCCACCGGGTCCTTTACCTCCCGCTTTTCCTTACACTTGACGCAGTATGCTTGCATGTATTCTGTTCTCCTGACAGGGGTTGTACCCGATTACACGCGTTCCCACCAACATCGGCGGTTCGGCGGGCACATTATTTGACTGGGTAGCCCTATCAGAGCCATTCCAAGGCAGCGGGGAGCGTCTGCCGCGTCACCCACCCAGAAACAGGAAGCCTCAAGGATCAGAACGTGATGCCTTTGATCTCCGCGCCGACCCCCACCGTTCGCGTGCGGAAGTTGTAGGAGAAGACCGGGATAAAGCCGCCTAGAGCGGGAGCAACGGCGATCTGATAGTCAATGACCCCGCGATGGGACAGGTCGTAGCGGATGCGGCCTGCCGTGATAAGCTGCCGGCTTCCGACTTGAAGACGCAGGTCTACCTCGCGCGTGGTGTCCAGGACATCGAAGTTGAACGGCGAGTCGCCGCCCGTATTGCTGGCGAGGAACTGGACTCCCACAGCGGTCAGGTCCGAGAAGTAATGGTTGACGGCGAAGTCGAGCTGGTCATAGCGGTATGCCTTCTTGCTGCCGCTGTAACTGCTGGTGGAGATCAAGAGGCGCGGCTGGAAGACCGTGTTCGGGGCCACCAGGAGCGGGTAGGCGCTGAAGCCGAGCTGCGAGCGGTTCCGGCGGGCGTTGACGTTGGTCGGCTGCTCGCGGTACTCCCCGACCGTCTCCTGGGCATCGGCGTAAAAGACCAGATGGCGCAGGGCTGCCCGGAACGCCCCGGCGTCGCCATAGGCGGGCGGGGTGGGGAGCTGGGTCAGGGGGACCGAGCCGCGCAGGCTCACTTCGGGCAGGTGGCTGACATAGAGGTCATCCCGCAGGCGGCCCGAGGCGGCGATATGGGACGAAAGCTCTTCGGTCAGCCCTAGGCCGCCCCGCGAAGGGGTATTGAACAGGCGGATCGGGTTCGGCTCTGGCAGGAAGTCGTGAAAGCGCAGCGGATCGCCGTCCGGCAGGATGGGGACGGGCGCGGTCGCGAAGGCGCGGAGGCGCTCCAGCAATGTCGTCGGCCTGAGCGAAGACGCAGAGACAGCGGACGGAGTGGCGGGGGCCGGCGGCGCATAGAGGGTCTGCTGGCTGGTGATGGTCGCCTCAACCGACTGGCGCGTCGGCAGCAGCAGGCGGTACTGGACGGGGACATGCCCGGCGCTCAGGCTGCTCGCGAAGGCGAGGTAGGTGCCATAGCGGGCCGAGACGCCGACCGTCGGCAGCGACGCCGTCCGGCGGGCAGCGTCGCTGCCGCCCGCACCCACATGGAATGTGATCTTAGGGATCGTCAGCAGGCGCGTCCCGAACAGGTAAAGGGTCGCATTCCGTAGGATACCGCGGTAGGCTTTCCGTGCGTCCCTTCTGGACTTCGCCGGTTCGATCGTGATGCTCTGCGCGTGGATATGAAAGTCGGCCTTCTCGTCCGGGGGCACGGTCGTGACGTTGGCATCCGTTGCCTTCAGGAATTCCGGATTCGCTTCGAGGCGCGTGCTGCGGACCGTGAAGATCTTCTGGCTGACCAGCGCTTCTATGGCGACGGCCTTTTCGGCAACCCCATCGAACATGACTTCCCCGGCGCGAATGGTGGTATCCATCTCATGCAGGCGGATATGGCCGCGCAGGGTGTAGTCCTTGTGCCCCGCCCGAAGGTCGCCATCGGCCTGGTCGGCGTCGAACGTGGCCTCGCCGCCGTAGACTGCATGGAAGCCTTCAAGGTGTGGTCGGTTGAGCGGCCCGGAAACAGAGTCGATGTGGGTGTCCACAGTGGGCAACGCGGACGGCGTGTTGGGCGTAGAAGCCGGCGCAGGCGTGGCAGGCGCTGTTGCCGGCGGGGGCGACGCGTTGGGCGCGGTGTCGCCCGCGTTTGGCATCTGGGCGCAGGCGGGGGCGGCGAGGAGGAGGCACATCATCCATGTAGGGGCGCCGCTTGCCGCGCCCTTCCGCCAGGGCGTTCGCTGTCCCCCGGCTGCGTCCTTCCGCCAGGGCGTTCCCGGTCCCTCGGCTGCGCCCTTCCGCCAGGGCGTTCGCTGTCCCTCGGCTGCGTCCTTCCGCCAGGGCGTTCCTTGTCCCTCAAGGACGCCCTTCGGGGCCGACGTCGTATGCATTTGCGGGCGCGGGCGGC
>JANLUQ010000050.1:0-5160 GCA_031363565.1 Armatimonadota bacterium
GGTGGAGCGCATGGCGGCCAGATCCACCAGCAGGGGGACGCCGGTGAAGTCCTGGAGGACGACGCGGGCGACCACGAAGGGGATCTCCGCCGTCCGCTCCGCGTTCGGCTCCCAATTGGCGATCGCGCAGACATCCGCTTCTCGGACGCGCTTGCCATCGTAGTTTCTGAGGACGGATTCGAGCACGATCCGCAGGCTGATCGGCAGCTTGGAGATCGGGCCGACCTCAGCCTTTTCCAGCTGCGGCAGTGAATAAAACTTCCCAACTTGCCCGTCGCCGAAGGTGAAGGATTGCAGTGTATCAAATAGTGAGTGCGTTTCAGCCATTTTCGGGGTCCTTATTTTACAAAATTCTATACTTTTAGTATAGCGGCGGCGGGGGCGCAGTGTCAAGCAAACCGGGCGTTTGTGTTGCGATGCACTCGAAAAGGTACAATGGATGGGTGTCATTGCTTGAAACTCGTCCGCCTGACCATGTTCGCTTCTCCTGCACGGCAGACATCTATAGATATAGGAGCAGCACAAGAGGAGCAAACAAGTGACCGAAGACGGGCGGCTTATACGACAATATGCGCGGCAAGGGTCCCAGGCGGCGTTTTCCCGACTGGTCGCGCGCCACCGGAACCTCGTCTACTCGGTCTGCCTACGCGAAGTCCGGGACGCCGCGCTGGCCGAAGATGTGACCTAGGTCGTCTTCCTCCTCCTGGCGAGGAAAGCGCCCGCCCTCGGCCCGGACGCGCGGCTGACCGGCTGGCTCTTCCAAACGGCCCGCTTCGCCTGCAAGAACGCCCTGCGGCGGGAAGCGCGCCGCGAACTCCGGGAGCAGAAGGTGGGGGAGCAGATGCGTTTCGAGGGTCCCGATGAAAATGCGATCTGGGACCGGATCGGCCCTGCCGTCAATGATGCCCTGGCTGCGCTTGGCGCGAAGGACCGCGAGGCCGTCCTGCTGCGCTTCGCCGAGGGCCTGAGCTTCCCCGAACTCGATACGGCCCTGGGCACGTCGGAGGACGCCGCCCGGATGCGCCTGAACCGCGCCGTGGACCACCTCCGTCAGTTCTTCGCCAAACAAGGCGTCACCATCACCGCCGTGATTTTGGCCGGCCTACTGGCGGACCGCACGACGCAGGCCGCCCCGGCGCAGCAGGCATTTCACACGATGATCTGCATACCGCGGGCGCTTTATTCACATGGAACACGATCAGAAAAGGGCCTGTCCAAGCGCCTGCTGACCCGGCCCTGGTAGAACAACTCGCCAAGTCGAATGCTTGGTTCAACAAGCGGATGTGGGAGGATTTCAGCAAGTACCATGACCTCCGGTTAACCGAGTCTGTAAACACGGGCCGCTACCACACTGTCTTGTGGGCGAGTGGCCGGGTAACAGTCATGGTAGATCGGGACAGGTTCGCCGGCCATGGGAAGCCCGTCGAGGAGCACGAGGAGGTGCAGACGGAAGTCAGTCCCATGTACGCCTCCCTCCAGTGAAGGACCGTGCCGATACTCGGGGATATGGGCGTTTCGCTACATCATCCCCGTCCGCATGTCGGCATCACTTAGCAGTGGGTAATCGGTGCGCGCATTCGGGAGCTGATAATGCCACCACTCGTCGGGGTAGAAGTCCCATCCGGCGGCGGTCATAAGGCCCAGCAGCAGGAGTCGGTTCCGCTGGGCTTCGGCGGAAACATCGGTGCGGCCGTGGGCGGACAGGGGCGTAAAGGTGTCGAACGGTGTGCCCATGTCGAGCGGCTGCCTTGTGGCGATGTCCATCAGCGTTAGGTCAACCGCGACGCCGCGCGAGTGGGATGAGCCTATAGCCGGATCGGCGAGGAACGTGGGGTCCGGCGCCTGCTGCCATAATTCCCACTGTGCCTCGCTGGGGCGGAAGGCGTCGTAAATGATGAAGCCGAGGCCGAGCGGGGCGGTCAGGGCGATGGCCCGCTGCAAGGCCCGCGCGGCGTTGGCATGGAGGCAGCAGTGGGCTGACCGATAGACCATCCGGCCGGTGAAGTTGTCGGCGGTGGCGTATTTCAAATCGCATTCAACGGCGAAATCTGGGGGTGCTATCGTAGTAAGCATGTCGTGAGGAGCCTTTCTAGGGGAGGGTTTTCATGGCCCCGGCGTGTCGCTCGTCCCTACCACCCCCTCTTGTCGTCTCGCCGCGCGAGTCTGGACACTATCCCCGCAAAAACACCTGCCTTAACGCCGAGCGCGCTGTCCCCACACTGCCGGATCGACGCTGTGTAACTTTGTTCGTGCCGAGTTGCACCACGTCCGCCGAGGGCCGAAAAAGAAGGCAAAAATCTTTTTAAGAACTTTCCGCCGCTTCTAAAGCCGCCCTTGCGAACCCGCGAATTATGTGCTAGAATAGCCCGTCACGAATTGAGGGAACACACGGGATGGCCGAAGAAGAAGCAGGGTTTACGTTTGTGGATAAGCGCCGGACGCAGGCCGCAGCGCCCGCCGAGACGGTCACAGCAGCCGAGCCGGAACCGCCTCAAGCGCAGGTCTTCGCGGCGGAAGACGGGCCGGGCGACGGGATGTACGAGGCGGGAGCGGCGGGCGTCGCGCCCACCACGTACGATTTGATCGGCTACTGCATCAACCTGCTGTCGTCCCAGGCCTGGCAGAAGCTGGGCCTGCTGGCGGACCCGCAGACGGGCGAGGCCGAGCCGGACCTCGCGGATGCCAAGGTGGCGATTGATGCGGTCGGGGACCTGGCCGCGCGGCTTGAAACCGCGCCCGAGGCCATCATCTCCGCCGATATGCGCCGCGACCTGCACACCCTGCTCAACGATCTGCGGCTGAACTATGTTTCCCAGCGCGGCCCGTCCGCGTAGGCCCGAAGCCGAAAAAACCTCCCTCATCATACAACATCGCGCAATGAGAACGAATATACGCCATCGAGAGGCATCCCTGCAATGATCCGAAGTAACCTTCCTCTTCCCTTTATGTATCGTCTCCGCCTCCGGGCCGGGGCGGCGGCCAGCCGCGCGACAGCATCGCTGGTGGGCTATCGTCAGACCCGCCCCCAGGCCGCATCAGGCCGGCCGGCCAGCGCCCGCTCGGCGGCCATCCGCCGCGTGGCCAGCGGTGATGCGGCGCAGGTCTGGCTGACCTTTATTGACCAATACGAAGTCTTCACCGAAGTCCTGTGCGCGGCGGCGAAAAACGGCTGCGACAATCGCAAAGAGTCGGAATACGCGCAGATGCGCCGCTGGTTCGTCACCAACTACTACCGCACGGCAGCCCGCGTCCGGCCCTTCCTCGAAGCCGAGTTCGGAAGCACAGACCTTCTGCCGAGCGTCATGGACTACGCCGGACAGAAGCGCTCGCTGGACGCCTTGGAAGCCTTGTTCCTGCCGCCGACGCTGCGCGAAGTGCTGAAGCACGATACAGGCGATCTGATCCCCCGCGTCGCCCGCATCAGCGAGGCCATTTACCGCTGCCACGCCGAGTGGGAAGAGAGCCAGGTCTCCTAACAAGCCGCTGACAACAAGCCGCCGACAACAAGCCGCCGAAACGGAAGATCACACAAAGCGAAGCGCCCCCGCCGGTTACGGCGGGGGCGCTTCTCGTCTGCGCCGCTACTTTGCCTGGGCGCGGATGTCGGCCAGGGCAGCCTCGTTGTCGTTGTAGAGCTGGAAGATCTTGACCAGCCGCGTGATCTCGAAGGCGCGCCGCACAAACGGCGTCGTCGAGACCAGACTGATGCCGCCCTCATGCTCGCGGACGCGGCGGACGGCGTCCACCAATACCCCCAGCGCAGCGCTGTCCAAATAGGGCACCTCGGCCAGGTTGATCACGATCTGGTTGTGGTCTTTTTCGATCAGATCGCGCAGCGTGTCGCGCAGGACCGAGCAAGTATGCAGGTCTATCTCCCCTTTCAGGTTCACAATGGGAATCTGATCGGGCGTCATTTGTGTGTCGATTTCCAGATTCAAGGCAGCCTCCCCGGAAATAGTGTCTCTAAGCCTCGCTTCGACGGCTCTTTCGTATCCTACCCGGATTTTCTTGTGGGCAAAACGGATGCCCGCCTGCCAGCCGTGATTCACGAAAAAATACTGGCTCAGACAGGAAAATGACGCCGGAAACGGGAATACTGGCAGTGCATCTTACGCCCGCACGGGTTCAGCAGAGGATCAAAGAGAGGATTCACTTATGCAGTATCGTCATTTAGGCAAATACGGTGTCAAGGTCAGCGAAGTCGCGCTTGGCTCGTGGCTCACTTACGGCGGCGCGACCGAGGACGAGGCGGCGCGCGCCTGTATCGAAAAGGCTTACGACCTGGGTATCAACTTCTTCGACACCGCCAACGTCTACGCGCGCGGCAAGTCCGAAGAGGTCGTCGGTAAGGCGCTCGCCGCTTATGTCCGCGACTCCTACTTTCTCGCCACCAAGGTCTATTTCCCGATGGGCGATGGCCCCAATGACCGGGGCCTGTCCCGCAAGCACATCTTCGAGCAGTGCCACCTGTCTCTGAAGCGGCTCGGCACCGATTATATTGACCTCTACCAGTGTCACCGCTACGATAGCGAGACGCCGCTGGAGGAAACTCTCGTCGCCCTCGATGACCTGGCGCGGCAGGGAAAGATCCTTTATGCAGGCGTCTCCGAGTGGAGCGCCGACCAGATGGGGCAGGCAATGGACTACGTCCGGAGTGCGGGCTTGCACCCCATCGCCTCTAACCAGCCCTACTACAACATGATCGGGCGCGGGATCGAGAAGGAAGTCATCCCCCTGTGTGAGCGCGAGGGCATCGGCCAAGTCGTCTTCTCGCCGCTCGCGCAGGGTGTTCTGACCGGCAAGTATAAGCCGGGGCAGGCCCTGCCGGAGGGAAGCCGCGCCGCCGACCCCGGCCAGAACATGTTCATGAACGGCGGCAAACTCGACGATGATATGCTGGTCAAAGTCGAGAAATTGGGCGAGATCGCCTCGGGCGCTGGCCTCTCGATGGCGCAGCTCGCCCTCGCCTGGTGCCTGCGCCAGAAGAACGTCAGCAGTGTCATCATCGGCGCTTCCCGCCCGGCCCAAGTGGAAGACAACGCGGGCGCATCAGGCAAGACGCTTTCCGACGATGTGCTGGCGGCTATTGACGAGACGCTGGCAGGTACGCCCTCGCCACGTTAAGTGGAAACAAGCGCTCCTACCCCGTCTCACAAGTTC
>JANLUQ010000106.1:0-9488 GCA_031363565.1 Armatimonadota bacterium
TGCAGATCAACTTCCGGGGCTCGACTGGTTATGGCAAGGCCTACCTGAATGCCGGGGACCGGGAGTGGGGGGCGGCGATGCACACCGACCTGCTGGACGGCAAGGCGTGGGCCATCACCAAGGGGTACGCAGACCCGGCAAAGGTCGCCATCATGGGCGGCTCTTACGGTGGCTACGCGACCCTGGCGGGGCTGGCCTTCACGCCCGAGGAGTTCGTCTGCGGTGTGGACATCGTCGGCCCGTCCAACCTGCTCACCCTGCTGCAAACGATCCCGCCCTACTGGGAGCCGATTGTCGCGCAGTTCTACAAGCGCATGGGGAGGCCCGAGGAGACCGAGTTCCTGCGGTCGCGCTCGCCGCTGTTCTCGGCCCACCAAATCACCAAGCCCCTCTTGATCGCCCAGGGCGCAAACGACCCGCGCGTCAAGCAGGCCGAGAGCGACCAGATTGTGGAGGCGATGCGCGCGGGCGGCCTGCCGGTGGAGTATTTGGTGTTCCCCGACGAGGGCCACGGATTTGCCCGCCCCGAGAACAACCGCAAGTTCTACGCCGCCGCCGAGGCATTCCTGGCACGCTATCTCGGGGGCCGGGCGGAGCCACCTGGGGAGGGCGAGGGGTCGGAGGAGCTGCAGCGCTGACTCGTAGGGGCGCCGCTTGCCGCGCCCTCTTTTCCTTTGACCTCTTCTTTTCGGCGGAGGAAACGGACGAGTGGGCGGGTGCGGCAAGCGCCGCCCCTACCCGGACGAAGAAAGGCCTAGCCCTTACGCCGAAACAAATCCGTCTTCATATTCGCCACCCGGTCCAGGAACAAGATGCCGTCTAGATGATCAATTTCGTGCTGTAAGACCACCGCCTCGAACCCCTCCGCCTCCACCGACACCGGCCCGCCGTCCAGGTTCAAGGCCTCCACCGTCACGCTCTGGAACCGGCGAATGTTGGCCGTGTAGTCCGGCAGGCTCAGGCAGCCCTCCCGGAAGAACTGCTCGCCCTCATGGGCAACGATGCGCGGGTTGACCAAAACCAGCAGCCCATGGCCGCCCGCGTGCTTGGGGTTGCGCGAGGTGTCTACAATCGTGAGCCGGGACAGGACGCCGATCTGCGGCGCGGCGATCCCCACCGTGCGCGGCGGGCCGGCGTCCATCGTGTCCAGCAAGTCCTGGGCGGCATCACGCAAGTCGTTCGTGATGTCAAGAACGTCGGTGCAAACCGTTTTGAGGCGCGGGTCGGGGTAGTAAACGATCGGGCGGGCGGGCATGGGGACTACAGCGCCTCCGTGTCGAGCAGCCGGGCGCTGATGTCCACGCCCAATTCCCGCCGCAGGCCGGCCAGGTCATCGGTCAGATCGAGGTCCCCGGCGACCGCTTCCAGCAGCATAACATAGACCGGCGACTCGGTAGTCCCCGCCAGGCGCGTGTCCATATCCGTGATGTTGATGCCGCGCGCCGCCAGCAATGAGGCGACCGCATGGACGATGCCGGGCTTGTCCGCCCCGTAGACCGTCAGCAGGGTGTCGGGCGGCGTCTCGCTATGGGCGTCCGGGACCGACTGCACCGTCACGGTCAGCCCCATCTCCTCGGCCACGGGGGCCAGCGCGGCGCGGGCGTCTTCCTCCGTCTTGCCAAGTGGCAGCCGGGCGACCACCATCGTCGCGAAGGCTCCATGCAGCCGCGTCATGGTGGCGTCATCGAGGTTGCCGCCCAGGTCTAAAACGGCGCGGGCCAGCGCAGCGATGATGCCGGGCTTGTCCCGCCCCACGGCGGTGATGACGACGACGGGCGGTGTGCTGGGGAAAGTATCCATAGGGCCGATTATACCCGTACAAGCTCATTAGGGAGGGGGAATGCCGATGGACACTTTCGACAGCGTTACTCTCAGCGTGTTTCTGCTGCTTCTGTCAGCGGTCGCTGCCCGCCTGACTTTCTGGAAGGCCGGCAGGCAACTGTTGAGCCTGCGGAAAACCGTTTGTCCTGTTCTACTGTGTGCGATTGCAACACTTTCACTGTCAATGTGGCACCATTAGAACGCGCCTCACCGCCGCGTTTATCAGCTTCTTCTAATAGTGAGCAGCATGGTAGTGAGCATCGGGCAGTTTGCCATGCACTATCACGAACAAATGAAGGCAGCGCAGAAAAAGGCCGAAGGCATCTATCACCTGTAAGCTAGGGTCGTAGCCTGTTGTTTGCCGTCAAGGGGCAATGTCGGTCCAGAGGGCGGCGGGGACGAACTGCGAGAGGTGGCCGACGTTCGTGGTGGCGATCACGAAATCGGCGGACGGGAGGCCTAAGCCGAGCGCCTGCGCGGCCAGGATCACGTCGCCGTCCAGGGCGTCCGGGCTGGCCGTCGGCGTCCCGGCATTGCGGGCGCTTGCCCAGAGCCGGGCAGCGCGGTTGATGTCGGCGTCCGTGAGCGGGAGGTAGCGGCTCGGGATGGCCTGGCAGAACGCCCTCAGACGAGCGATTTGACTAGATGCGCCCAGCCGCTCCAACTCGCGCAGCGCCTCATAGTAGGTGATGGCGGGGGCGAGGACACGGTTTCCTGCCCGGACGCAGTCCTGCACCCATCCGCGACAGTCGTCGGAAGTCGTCCCACTTGTACCTGCCGGCGGCTCCCGCTTGGCGGTGCTGCTCAGGGGGAAGGTGTCCAGGATGATCATGCGCGGCATTTAGAGGTGCCTCATCCCGAGAGCCTGGCGCGTCTCGTTGACGCCGCCCTCGAATTGCTCCCAGAGGCGCTGCTCTTCGGCAGCCTCTTCGGGCGTCATTTGCCTGTCTTCGGCGTCCCACTGTGCGAATAGGGCCAGCGTCGGGTCTTCCTCGCCCTCAGGCGCCGGCGGCAGGTGTTCGGTCACGAGCTTTCGGGCCGCCTCGGCGGGGGCCAACCCCGCGCGCCGGGCGGCGGCGGTCAGCCGGGCCTCCTCGGCGGGCGTCAGGTCAATGGTCAGTGTCATCGGCGGTCCCCTCTCACTCGTTTCCTGTCATTGTACCCGCAAGCTTCCCGTCAAAGCCCGCTTGCCATAAAGAAGGAGATTTCAGTACGCCCGTGGAACAATATGTAGTATTCGCAAGCAAGGCAATAAAGAAGCAAGAAAGAAACGGCAAGACGATTCACCGTGCCCCTGTGGCACAAGGAGGAAGACATGCCTGAACTGGCCGAATTGCTGAAACTGCTGGTCGAGCGCGAAGGCTCCGACCTACACCTGCGCGTGGGCGAGCCGCCCATCCTACGCATCCACGGCGAGCTGATACGCACCGAGTTCCCCTCGCTGACGCCCGAAGACACGCGCGGGCTGGTCGTCTCCATCATGAATGAGGACCGGCTCGCGACCTTCGCCGAACACCTGGAGCTGGACATGTCCTATGCGACGGACCAGGCCCGGTTCCGCGTCAATGTCTTCCAGCAGCAGGGGCACATCGGGGCGGTCATGCGCGTCATCCCCATCTCCATCAAGACCATTGATGAAGTGGGCGCACCCCAGATCGCCAAGGAGATCGCCCTGCGCCCGCGTGGGCTGCTGCTGGTCACCGGCCCGACCGGGTCCGGCAAGTCCACGACCCTCGCCGCCATCATCAATCACATCAACACGCACCGCCGCGCCCATGTCATGACCATCGAGGACCCCATCGAATTCATGCACGAGGACAAGCTCTCGGCCATCAACCAGCGCGAGCTGGGCCAGGACACGCACTCATTCGCCGCCGCCCTGAAACATGTCATGCGCCAGAACCCAGACGTCATTCTGGTCGGCGAGATGCGCGACCTGGAGACGATTCAACTGGCGATCACGGCCGCCGAGACCGGGCACTTGGTCTTTTCCACCGTCCACACCACCGATGCCTCGCAGACCATTGACCGGATCGTGGACGTCTTCCCGCCCGACCAGCAGCAGCAGATCCGCACGCAGCTTGCCGTCACTCTGCTCGGCGTGATCTCCCAGACACTCCTACCGCGCTGCGACGCCAAAGGGCGCGTGGCAGCCTTTGAGGTCATGGTGGCGACACCCGCCATCCGCAGCCTGATACGCGAGGGAAAAACCCACCAGCTCAACTCGGACATCCAGACCGGCAGCCAGCACGGCATGGAGTCGCTGGACCACAACCTGATGGCCTTGGTGCAGGCCAAAAAGGTGCGCTACGAGGACGCCCTGGCGAAATCATCCCATCCAGGCGAGTTCCAGCACCGAGCGCAGGTGCTGAACCTTCTTCCCGCTAACGCCCGCGCCGAGACGGCGCAAGGAGGACCCCATTGAAAACCATTGACGACCTGCTGAAAACCACCGTGGCGATGGGGGGGAGCGACCTGCACATCAAGGTCGGCAGCCCGCCCCTGGTGCGCGTGCGCGGCGAGCTGACGCCGCTGGAGATGGAGCCACTGACGCCCGCCCAGTCCAAGGAACTCTCCTATGCCGACCTGACCAAAACGCAGCGGGCGCGCTTCGAGGAGGATATGGAACTGGACTTCGCCTACGCCCTTCCCGGCGTCGCGCGGTTCCGGGGCAACCTATTCCAGCAGCGGGGACAGGTGCAGAGCGTGTTCCGGGTCATCCCCCTGAACGTGCAGAGCATGGAGGACCTCCACCTGCCGCCGATCTGCAAAGCCTTCGTCAACCAGCCGCGCGGGCTGGTACTGGTCACCGGCCCGGCCGGCTCGGGCAAGTCCACGACTTTGGCGGCGATGATCGGCTACATCAACGCGCACTGCGCGCTGCACATCATGACCATCGAGGACCCCATCGAGTTCGTCCACACCGACCAGAAGGCTCTGATTAACCAGCGCGAGCTGGGCCGGGACACACACTCGTTCACCGCCGCCCTGAAACATGTCATGCGCCAAGACCCGGATGTCATCATGGTCGGCGAGATGCGGGACCTCGAAACCATCGCGCTGGCGATCACGGCCGCCGAGACCGGCCACCTCGTCTTCGCGACGCTGCACACGACGGACGCCGTGCAGACCATTGACCGCGTGATAGATGTCTTCCCACCACACCAGCAGCAGCAGATCCGCATGCAGATGTCGGTCAACCTCGTCGGCGTCGTGTCCCAAACCTTGGTCAAGACCAAGGACGGTCAGGGACGAATCGCGGCCTTTGAGACCCTCGTCGGCATCGCCAGCGTCCGCAGCATGATCCGGGAAGCGAAGACGCATCAGATCACGTCCCTGCTCCAGACCGGCATGAAGCATGGCATGATGACCCTGGACCAATCCCTGGCCGGCCTAGTCAAAAAGGGGCTGGTGGACTATGAAAGCGCCCTGGAGCGGGCCCAAAATGTGGCCGAGTTCAAGATGCAATGCGGGGGCGGTGACCCCACCGCCTCGGCCCTGGACGGGCAGACCCCCGGCTTCCACGACGTTTCGGCTCCCAGGCCCGATCCGGCCCACAAGGACGCGCCGCCCACCCCGAGGCCGCCCCTGCCGCCCACCCCGACGCCCCGCCGGACCCTGTTCGGGATCAAGCGGCCGTGAGATCGCCCCATTTCCGAGCAACGACCTGGGGGCGCGATGAATCGCGCCCTCTTTTTCTTGCCTCGGCCTGAGCGGAAGGTACGGTCCAGGAGCCTGATCCCACAACGAAAACCTAACCCTACAGCAAATTGCGCCCCTTTCCTGTGCAGGGAAGGGGCGCGGCAACAAGGGCCGGGGTCAAGTTCCAGGACGAGGGGGAAAAGTCAGATGTCAGCCACCCCCGACCGTCAGCTCGTTGCTGAGAGTGTGTATAAAAAGGGGATCGGGCGACTGAAGTCACGGCAGCAAAGGCAGGAAGGGGTGGGCGCGGCGGCTGCGTGCCTCAGTCCCTCCTGCGCGTCTGGAACCGGCGGAACCCTACATCCATTCTGTGCTTGTACGAAGCCAAAAGTTTGTCGCGTAAAGTTTGTCGAGCGAGGGTGGGATGGTTCCCACGGCGGAGAGGAGGCTGGAGTGAGCAATCGCAGAACGGGCGGCGTCAGCCGGGTGCGCTTTATTGAGATGCGCGCGACGACCGCCTGGATGGTGGAGGGGGAGCTTTGGCGCTTCCGGGACGGGACCGAGATCGCCGTGGGGGATGCCAACGACCTGGAGGCCCCAGAGCCAATGGTGACGGCGGCGGTCGCGCTGGGCCTGATTAATGCGGGCAAGGCCGAGGCGATGGCTGTCACCGAACTCGACGCTGTGGACGAAGAATTCTGACCGAAAAATTACTCTTTGCTTCCAAGTAGTTTTGGCGTGAATCTTGCGTAAATCCTTTGATGCGCGGCGGTTTTCATACTAAACAGGTTTAACAAAGGCTCCAAGTGTGAATAGTGTACGGCGCATAAAAAGGGCGCCGCTTGGCGCTCCTCAGATCCCTGCCGCATTCATCAAGCAACGACGCACTTATAAGGGACAGACACATTAGAACCAAACGCGGCTTCAATGGAGAAGTCACCGACGAGAAATTACGAGACAGAGAAAGACAAGCATGAACAAGATCGCCTCCATTCTCACCGGCCTCGCCCTCGTGGCGACTGCCAGCATCGCCCCCGCCATGGCGCAGATCGCCCCCTTCACGCCGGGCACCTTCACCTTCCCCGGACCCGGCACGTTCACGTTCAACGTGTCGCCTACCTCCGGGCTCATCCCGCTCACCGTCATCCCAGTGACATTCAATGCACTCAACGACGGGATTTCGACCGGCTTCCTGACATTGTCCGGCGGCACCAAAGCGTACGGCGGCCCCGGCGTCGCCGGCACCTACACCAGCGTGACCGAGTTCTTCGCTCCCGACGCTGGCCAGAACCTGGGACCGTTCTCGGATGTTGGCACGGTGTTTATCAGCCAGCGCTCGGCGACCACGTTCGACCTGGCGAGCGACACGACGACCTTCACGGCCAGCGGCACCTCGTTCGATCTGGTCCCCGGCACACCCGGCACACCTGGCGCCCCGGTTCCCGAAGCCTCCACCACGGCAAGCTTCGGCCTGCTGCTGGCCCTGGGCCTAGGCGGGCTGGTGGTCGCGGCCAAGCGCAAGAAAGCCGCATCATCCCTCTAAACCGCCCCGGCGGCAGGACGTGCAGAGGCGCTGGTGAGACCACTCACCCGCGCCTTTTCTCGTTTCCCACCTCTTCTCGTCTCCCACCTCTTTTGAAGGGAAGGGTCCTGCCCATAAACACCGCCTGCCAGGGTACACTCTCCCCCATGAGCACACGCAAACACAAGACAGAAAACCAGGAATTCTACCGCTACTGCCGACGGTGGAACCTCCAAGCCTTCCCGCGCCCGGTCTCCGATGCCCACCTGCACACTGTCCTGCGGCAGTTGTACGACCTCGACGGGGCGGGCGGCGACGCCCACCTGGTCTGCGATGCGGGTCATCTGGGGAACGAGACCATCGAATGGTGCCTGCAAAACCTCGCCGAGCGGCCCGAGCATTGCCACCCCGACCGCGAAGTCCGCGAAGTCTCCACTGCCGCGCTGCTGGCTTACCGGAGCCTGCCGCCCCGCCGCCGCTCCCGCCTCTACAGCAAGCCGTTCTGACAAGCCGTTCTGACAAGCCGTTCCAAATGGGCGAGAGGGCAGGAACGAAGTGGACGAGAAGTGGACGAGTGGTTGAAAACCACTCGCTAGGCCAGGTGTCCTTCGGACACAGGATCTAGTCTCAAGATATAGTCTCCAGGAGACAGGGCGCTTCCGAGATCCGTGTTCTCGTCCGCAGGACGCTTCTCCGAGCGAATGGTTTTCAACCACTAGTCCTTTCTGGTCAGCAGATTTGACCGGCTGCAGGAAGGAAATCGGTGGGGCGAGGGACAAGTAGAGTCCAGATATCCGCCTCACACGGCGAGACATCCAAAGGCTGCCACCCATGACGCTTGCCCTGAAACACGCCCTGCCAGTCTTCCTGGTGCTCTCGCCCGCATTGAGCTCCTGCGCCTCTCCGTCGCCCGCACCCACTCACATCGCGCCGGCTGCCGCGCCACTATGGACGGCCGCTGAACGGGCCGCGTGCGTCATGTTCTGGAGCCGGCCGGGCCGGATGCGGGTCTCCCTCGCGTCCCCGCGCGCCGCGCTCACCCCTGAGGCCTCCCTCTGGTTTTTTGCCTTCAACCGTGCCCTGCGGACAGCGCTGCCTGCCGAGGCCGCCGACTGGAAGGCGTGGGCGGACCTCACGCTCACCCACGACCGCTGGCAGGCCGCCCAGACCGCCGGGGAATCGCCCACCGACCCCGAGCCGTCCACCCCCGGCCTCATTCCTGCCGCGCTGCTGCACGCGGCAGGCGACCCGCCCCCGCTCTCTGTCGCCCTCGTCCCCAAACGGTACGTCATCAATCTCGGCGACGGTTCGCCGCTCACCTACACCGCGCCTATCGCGGTCTCCCCCCGCTACCCATCCTACCGCTTCGCCGAGGGCGTCATCTCGGGCGGCGCACCATTGAGGGACATGCCGGCGGGCGACCTAGACGCCTTGATGCGAGCCTCGGGCCTGACCCCCTTCGAGGCGCATGTCATCGGGGCAGTGTCCCGGCTCGAAGGCGGGTTCGACGCCGTCAACACCTACGACACCGGGTATGTGTCCGTCGGGTTCATTCAGTTCATCACGGCAGCGGGCGGTGACGGCTCTCTGGTCTCCGTTTTGGCGGCGGAGAAGGCAGAGAAGCCCGGCGACTTCGACCACGACTTCCACGTCCGGGGCATTGACGTGACTCCGTCGGGGATCTATGCCGCCGTGGACCCCGCGACGGGCGCCGAGCTGACCGGGCCGGAGGCGGTGCAGAAGACGATCCATGACCCGCGCCTGGTGGCAGTGTTCCAGGCGGCGGGCCGGAGCAGTGCGGCCTTCCGCATCGCCCAGATCCAGACCGCCAAACGTGCCTACTACCCTGCCGATGACCCGATCACCGTCACCCTCCCGAGCGGCGCAACCCTGACGGGCCGTGTCGGCGATGTTCTGCGCAGCGAGGCGGGCATAGCGACCGCCTTCGACCGCAAGGTCAACACGGGCCACGCCGCCCCCGAGGTCGCCGCCGCCGCCGCCACGGTCCTGGCCGCGCATGGCCTGACGGCATTGGCGGACCTCGCGCCCTACGAGCGCGAGGTCATCGCCGCCCTTAAATACCGCGCCGACTTCCTGGCCGACAAGACCCTCAGCCAGCCGCCGATCCCGCCTCCCGGCGGCAATGGACAGGGTGCCACGCAGTGAATAGCATGCAGTAAACATCATGCAGATTCAGGTCACAGAAACCGCTGGGGATTTTTGGGAGGAGCCTTACGTGGAGGCCGAACTGAGCGCGGGCCACCGGATTCAGACCTTCCATATCCAGCCCGCCACAGACAAAAGCGACGAGGTGCGTGGGCACAAGATGTAGGGGCGCTGCTTGCCGCGCCCTCTGCTCCCCTCATGCCTACTGCTGCCGACAACGCGCACGACTAACGACAACGCGCACGACTAACGACAACGCGCACGACTAACGACAACGCGCACGACTAACGACAACGCGCACGACTAACGACAACGCGCACGACTAACGACAACGCGC
>JANLUQ010000141.1:0-3891 GCA_031363565.1 Armatimonadota bacterium
GAAGGGTGTGTGAAATAGTCCAGGGCGCCTCTCGTAATGTGGCCTGCCGTGACCGGGGAACCCTTAAGAAGACCATCAACCCCCTTTTAACCTACCCTTCCCTCCGAGGGGAGGGGCGCGACTTGTCGCGGGGAGAGGAAATCGTGCTCAAACTGACCAGCGCGGCGCAGATGCGCGAGATGGACCGGCGCACCATCGAAGACTTCGGCGTCCCTAGCCTCGTCCTGATGGAGAACGCGGCCCTACGCGTCGTGGAAGTGATGGTGGAGCGGTTTGGGCCGCTGCAGGGCAGGCGGATCGGGGTCGTCTGCGGCAAGGGCAATAATGGCGGCGATGGGCTGGCGATCGCGCGGCACCTCGCGACGCGGTATGCGGCAGACGTGACGGTGTGGCTGGCGGCAGATTCCCAATCGCTCACCGACGACGCTGCTGCGAACTTCAAGATGGCGATCCGGTTCGGGTTGAACTTTCTGACTTCCGACGGCCCCAGGATCGGGGGTGGGGGTGCTGACCTCATCGTAGACGCCCTGTTCGGCACGGGCATCAAAGGCGGCGTCACAGGCGAGGCTGCCGAAGTCATCAACACCATGAACCAGGGCGGCTGCCCGATCATCGCCGTGGACGTGCCCTCGGGCCTGGATGCCGATACCGGCAAGGTGGAAGGGGCGTGCGTCAAGGCGACGCTGACGGTGACCTTCGCGCTGCCGAAGTTCGGGCTGATGGTCTACCCCGGCGCGGAGTATGTCGGGGAGCTAGTCGTCGCCGACATCGGGATGCCGCGTCAGGTGATGGCGGCGGACGACGTGCTGGTCTCGGCGACCCAGGCCGCCGATGTGGCCTGCTGGCTGCCGGCGCGGGTCAATGGGCGGGACAGCAACAAGGGGCAGTTCGGCCATGTGACCGTCTTCGCCGGGTCGCGCGGGTTTGTGGGCGCTCCGACGCTCACCGCCGAGGCGGCGGCGCGGACAGGGGCGGGGCTAGTCACACTCGCCGTTCCCGAGGGTATCCAAAACGCCCTCATGGCACGTGTTAGCCCGGTCGTGATGACGCGAGGTTTGGCACAGACGGAAGCAGGGACGTTCGCGCGGGGAGCACTGGAAGACGCTCTGGCGCTTGCCGCAAAGGGGACGGCCGCCGCTGTGGGGCCGGGCCTGGGCGGGCCGGACAGTGAGGAAACGCGGGCGTTCGTCCGCGAGTTCGTCGCCCGCTGCCCAGTGCCCCTGGTGATAGATGCCGACGCTTTAAATTGCCTGGCCCTGGAACCGGACCGGGGCGCATCCGTAGTGAAGGGGCGGCCCGCCGCGACGGTTCTCACTCCGCATCCGGGCGAGCTGGGGCGGCTCCTGGGGACGGACACGAAGACCGTGCAGGCCGACCGCCGCGCCGCCGTGGAGCAGGCCGCACGCGATTATGGCTGCCCCATCCTGCTGAAAGGGGCGCGGACCTTGATCGCCGGTCCTGATGGGCATCTCGCTGTCAACGCGACCAGCAACCCCGGCATGGCGACCGGTGGGGCGGGGGACGTCTTGACAGGCGTGATCGCCGCCCTGCTGGCGGGGAGACTGGATGCCTGGGAATCTGCGGCGGCGGGCGCGTTCCTGCATGGGCTGGCCGGAGACCTTGCTGCCGCCGAACACGGAGGCCCCGCCGGGCTGATCGCGACCGACCTCCTGGACCACTTGCCCACTGCAATTGCCCGCTGTCATTCTGAGGTTTCCCAATTATGACCCGAATCTACCTCATGCTTTGCCTGTCGCTGCTCATAGCTTCGTCTGCTCTGGCGGCTCCGCCGCTGACCTTGACTTTGCCGGACAGCGGGGCGTACTCGTATTGGATTCAGTCCAAGGCGGGTACAGTAACGGACCTTCCAGCCAACATTTCGCGTAAGGGGAGTGTCAAGATCGCCGGTCCCCTGGCGGCGGGGGACCGCCTGCTCGTGCTGGATGCCCACACCGGGCAGATCGCCGCCCGTGCCGTCTTGCTTGGGGCAGGCGGCGCGCCGGTCCCCCTCGCGCTGACGGTGGCGGATTTCCAGCCGGTGGCCCCAGTTCCTACAACCTCCGCTGCCCCGGCGGTGATAGTCATCCCCGCGTCCCCCGCCCCAGACAAGGCGGGCGGGGTGGGGCGGCTGGTGACAGCCTTGTTCAGCTTGATCCTGGCGGCGGGCGTCGTATGGGTCGTGGCCCAGCTCGTCAAGACGCGTGGGGAGCCGCTGCGGCAGATCGCCCGGCGGCTTGGCATCGAGGCCCCCGAACCCGCGCCGCTGGATGCGGAAGACCTGAAAGAGCCGGTCGCCTACACGCCAACCAAGCGTGCGCCGGAACCAATTCCAGAAGAAGCCGGGCTGGCAGTCGCGGCTGCGGCGACCTCGCGTGACCTGGAGAGAACCCTATCGGGTATCCCGTCCCTGATTGGCTTGCAGGGGATTGCGGCGGGCAGCACGTTCGCGCTGACAGCGGGGAACCTAACCGTCGGGCGGGACGGCGAAAGCGAGATCGTGCTGGCTGAGAACACCGTCTCTCGCCAGCATGCCCGCTTCCAGCGCGATGGGCAGGGGCAGTGGACGCTGATGGATCTGGACAGCGCAAATGGTGTCTATGTCAACGGGATGCGCGTCCAGCGCGCCATTCTGAGCATGGGCGATGAGATCAAGATCGGGGACAACTTTTTCCGCTTTCAGGCAGATAAGGAGCCATGATGAAAACAAACCACTTGCTTGCGGCCGCAGTCCTGCTGGCCGCTTCTCCGCTGACCGCACACGCGCAGACCGCTACACCCGTGCCTCCCTCTCCCGCGCTGGCCTCTGCGGCCCAGCCCGTGACCCTACGGCTTAAGTTCACGCCGGGACAGACGCTTTATTACTCGATGGTCACGGACACTAGCGGCACCGTGCTGACGGGTCAGTCCGGGGCCGGGATGCCGATTCAGGTTCACATGCAGATGCTGATGCATCAGACGGTGAAGTCCGTTCGGGCCTCGGACGGAGCGGCGACGCTGGATGTCGGTATCGACACGATAAGCATGGGCATGAACGGACAGACCATGCCCATGCCGCCCGAGAGGCTTGCGCCGATGAAGACGATCGGCACGATGGTGATCCTGCCGACGGGCAAGACAGTGTCCTTCACGCCCAGCGCCGGCCTGAGCACGGCAGGCCCGATGCCTGGTATGGACCTGACCCACATGAACGCGATGGGCAGTCTGGGCCAGTTTCCGGACGCGCCCGTCAAGGCTGGTGACACCTGGAAGAGCGCCGTCGCGATGGGCATGATGGGGACCAACGTCGCCGCCGGGTTCATGCTATTGAGCCTGGACACGGTGGAGGGCAAGACGATCGCGATCATCAAGCAGACGACTAATGGCACCTTTGATACCACCGCCCCGGCGGCAGGAACGGCGACGCCCATGCCAGCGGGCATGGCGATGAATGGGAACGTTGATGGGACTGGAACGCTGCGTTTCGATGTAGATGCGGGGGCTGTCGTCGGCCAGACCAGCCGTGTGAACGTGACGATGGTGATGACGCCGCCCGGCGCGACCGCGCCGATGAACATGCAGATGAAGGTCAGCTCGACCCTGAAGCGCGCCTCGGCTCCCGCCGCCGCCGCGAACCCCGCCGTGCAGTAAGACAGAACGACGAACGGAAAAGAGGGCGGAGTTCCCCCGCCCTCTTTTCCTCGTCTCTCCTGCCCGGTCAGCCTACAGCGTCCAGTATCCGCTCGGCGACCTCGCGCTTGGTCAGCAGCGGCAGGGCCGTCTCGCTCCCATCGCGCCCCAGCAGGGTGACGATGTTGGTATCCCCATCGAAGCCCGCCCCCTCCGCCGTCACATCGTTGGCAACGATCCAGTCCAGGTTCTTTGCGGCCAGCTTGCCGCGCGCATGGTCCAGCA
>JANLUQ010000450.1:0-15629 GCA_031363565.1 Armatimonadota bacterium
CACTCGCTAATATGTTGCTGACCCCCGCACTGGCCCAAATGCCGGGAATGCCTGTCCAGAAGATGCTGCCGATGGGCAAGGAGAGTGGCAAGAAGCAAGCGGTGCCTATGAAGCCCGGCGCAAACATGAAGCCCGGCGGAATGGCGGGAATGGCCGGGATGAAACCAGGAATGGCCGGGATGAGCATGACCGACGCGATGAAGTCCACGACCGACCTCGCCGACCCGATGAGCCAGGAGGGGTCGGGCACGTCCTGGCTCCCGGCCTCCTCCCCCATGTACGGCTACGCGGAGATGCGCGGCGGCAGCATGCTCATGCTGCACGGGGCTATCGCCCCGCGTTACGTCAACGTCGGCTCCAAACGCGGCGACCGCCGCTTCGACGCCCCAAGCTGGTTCATGGGCATGATCAGCCACCCGCTCGATGCCCGCTCTCAGATCGGTGTCCGCGCCATGGTCAGCCTCGACCCGATCATCGAAGGGGGCTACGGCTATCCGGACCTGTATGCGACCGGCGAGACCTGGCATGGGCAGCCTCTGCACGACCGCCAGCACCCGCACGAGCTGGTCAGCGAGCTGTCGGTCGCCTACTCGCGCCGGCTGGGGGGCAATAACTCTGCCTACCTCTATGTCGCCGACCCCGGCGAACCTGCCCTCGGGCCGCCTGCGTTCATGCACCGGGTCATCGGCTATGACTACATGCCCGCGCCCATCGGCCACCACTGGGAGGATGCGACGCATATCCTGTTCGGCGTGGCGACGGTCGGCGTCAACCTGGGCGGCAGATTCAAGGTCGAGGGCAGCAAGTTCACCGGGCGCGACCCCAACGAGAACCGCTACAACTTCGACAAGCCGCGCTTCGACTCGGAGAGCGCCCGCCTGTCCTATAATCCAGATGCAAACAATTCTTTCCAGGTTTCGCAGGGCTTCATCTACAGGCCCGACGGCACGAATGTGAACCAGCACCGGACAACGGCCTCCTGGCTCTTTAACAGGTCGCTGGGAGCCGATGCTAACTTCTCCACCTCGCTGATCTTTGGGCAGAACGTGGAGACGCAGGGCTACGGCAAGACGAACGCTTATCTCGCCGAGGCCGACTACCAAAGGAACGCCGACACCGTTTTCGCCCGCATCGAGAATGTCCAGAAGACGGGGAAAGATCTGGTGCTGGCCGACTCGCTCCAATACAGCAAGTACACGGTGGGCACCTACACGGCGGGCTATATCCGGGACCTGACACACGGTAAGGGCATTGACACCGGCCTGGGGGCGGCGGTCACGGCGGACACCAACCCGTCCTCGCTGAACTCCTACTACGGCTCTGGCACCCATGTCGGCTTCGAGCTGTTCTTCCGCTTCCGCCCTTCCCGCATGGGCGACGGCGGCGGCTCGGTCGGATACGGTGGTTCCGTCAACATGCGCGGCATGAACATGGGTTCAGGTCGGCATTAAGAGACATAGAAAGAACCACTAGGAAATATGGAAGCAATGGCCCATCAACTGCTCTGGCTGTGGCGCAGTCTTTACGAGTCGGCGGCGATGTTCTGGGAGGTCCTGTGGGCTCTCGTCCTCGGCTTCGCCATCTCAGCCCTCCTGCAAGTGTTCGTCAGCAAGGAGCGCATGACGAAGACTTTAGGCCGGGCGGGGCTGCGCGAGATGGCCCTGGCGACCGCCTTCGGTGCGGCCTCTTCCTCCTGCTCCTACGCTGCCGTTGCGGCGGCCCGGACCGCCTTTCAGAAGGGTGCAGCCCTGGCCCCGACCTTGGCCTTCATGTTCGCCTCCACGAACCTCGTCTTTGAGCTGGGGTTCGTCCTATGGCTGCTGATGGGCTGGCGGTTCGTGCTGGCCGAAACGGTCGGCGCATTCGTCCTGATCGCCGTCATGTGGCTGATCGTCTCTTTCACCCTGCCGCGCGGCCTGGAAGACGAGGCCCGCACACACGAGGAGGAGAAAGAGGGTGGCCATGGCGGGCACGACCACGGCGGGCATGACATGGGTGGCGGCAGGCTGCGGGCCGTCGCGGACGCCTTTGCAATGGACTGGGGCATGCTATGGAAGGAGATGCTGATCGGCTTCGTCATCGCCGGATTGTTAGCGGTGCTGGTATCGAACGGGACATGGCGGGCGCTGTTCCTGACCCACTCCGGCTCCCCAGCCCTGCGGCTTTGGGAGAACGCCGTCGTCGGGCCGCTGATCGCCGTCCTGTCCTTTGTCTGCTCCATCGGGAACATCCCCCTGGCGAGCATCCTGTGGTCGGGCGGCATCTCTTTCGGCGGCGTGATCGCCTTCATCTACGCCGACCTGATTATCGTCCCGCTGATCATCGTCTACGGCAAGTATTATGGGCGTCGCACCGCCGCTTACATCACTTTGGTCCTGTTCGCTTCCATGGTGATTGCGGGCCTTATCGTGGATCTGCTGTTCAGCGCGCTGCACCTGATCCCGATCGGACCGCGCCCCACTTCCGCGCTCTCGCAGGCGCACTTCGCCTGGAACTACACGACATGGCTGGACCTCCTCGCCCTTACCGTGGCCGCCTTCCTCGCCGCTGTCCACCTCCGAGCCGCAAAGGCCATGACGCAGGAGCACCATCACTAATCTCTGCCGTTAGAGAGCTTCGCCGCAAGGGTAAAAGACTGACAGCGCGCCGCCGCGCCAGAAAGTCGGTGACATCGTGATCCTGCGACTCTCCCTGGAACTTCCAGAGGACCTGGCCTATATCAAGATCACTCGCCTCCTGGGGCGGGCGCTGCTCGAGCACCTACAGGTCGATCCGACCGACATCAACGATGTCGAGATTCTGGTCGGCGAGCTGTGCTCCAATGTCCTGCGCCACGCGCAGGGCCATGGCGCGCTTTTTCATGTCGTGCTGGAATACTTCAGCGACCATGTCGGCATTATGGTCCAGGACCGCGGGCAGGGCTTCTCGTTCAAAGATGTCCCCCTGGCCGGAACGAGTCGGGCTGACTTCGGCGGCGGCGAGCGGATCGGCGGCTACGGCATGAGGCTGATTGAACAGCTCTCTGACCACCTGGAGTTCCGCCGGACCGACCCGCATGGGACGACCGTCTGCGCCAAGAAGAAGCTGCGTTACTGCTCCCAGGCTGCCGCCGCTGCCGCCGCACGGCTGAACCGATCCGAGGGGCACGCAGACGTGACGACTTCCCGCGAGAAGGCCATAAGCCTCTGTGATTGACAGTCTCGGCCCCGAATCGGGTATACTAACCGGAAAAGTTTGGGAGGGGCCAATTTGGAACAGACCATCACGCTGGGGGGCAACAAGAAAGCGCGCCGCGCTTACGGCTTCGACGAAGTGGCCCTCGTGCCCTCCGCCCTGTCGGTAGACCCGCGCGATGTGGACACCACTTGGGCACTGGGGCGGCACCGATTCGCCATCCCCATCGTCGCCAGTGCTATGGATGCCGCAGTCAACCCCCGTGTGGCCGTCGAGATGACCCGTCTTGGCGGCTTCGCTGTCTTGAACGGCGAGGGGCTTCAGACCCGCTATGACGATGCCGAGGGCATCCTGCAGGAGATCGCCGAGGCTGGGGCCGAGGGCATCATCGAAAGGATGCAAAAGCTCTACACCGCCCCCGTCCGTGAAGACTTGGTCGCGCGCCGCATCCAGGAGATCAAGGCGGGCGGCGGCTTTGCCGCCCTCGCTTCCATCCCGCCGACCGCCCCCCGGCTGGCCGCCATCGCCGTCGAGGCCGGGGCTGACCTGTTCGTGGTCTCCAGTCAGGTCGCCACCGCCCGGCACTATTCCACCCACGCCGAGACCGTGGACCTCGCCCAGTTCTGCCGAGACTCGCCTGTCCCCGTCATGGTCGGCAACTGTGTTTCGTTCCAGGCCGCCACCGAGCTGATGGAGGCGGGTGCCTCCGCCCTCCTCGTTGGGGTCGGGCCAGGCGCGATCTGCACGACCCGCACCGTGCTGGGCGTCGGCGTTCCCCAGGTCACCGCCGTCGCCGACTGCGCCGCCGCTCGCGATGCCTACCACGCGCGGACGGGCCGCTACGTTCCCCTGCTGGCCGACGGCGGCATCAAAAACGGCGGCGACCTCGCGAAAGCCATCGCGGCGGGCGCGGACGCCGTTATGCTCGGCTCCTCCGTCGCCGCCGCCTCCGAGGCCCCCGCCCCCGGCTATTCCTGGGGCATGGCAATGTCCAATGCCGACTTGCCGCGCGGAACGCGCATCAAGGTGAACGTCATGGGCACCCTGCGCGAAATTCTTCTCGGTCCCGCCCGCCGCGATGACGGCACCATGAATCTCGTCGGCGCCCTGCGCCTCTCCATGGCGACCTGCGGCGCGAAGACGATCGCCGAGATGCAGCAGGCCGAGATGGTCGTCGCCCCCCAGATCCAGACCGAAGGTAAGTCCATGCAGCGCGCCCAGCACGTCGGCCAGGGGCGTTAGCCGCACATGGAGACATGGCGGCAGTTAAGTGAGGACAGCCTGAGTGCGGCAAAAACTCTGTTGCGCGAAGGGAAACACCGTAGCAGTGTCAGCCGTTCTTACTATGCCGCCTATTGTGCCGCAACGAATGAGATCGTCCAAAGCCTGACGACCTTTCCCAATGGCTGGAACAACCCGCCGCATGAGAAGGTACCGTTGTACATCCAAAACAACTTGGCCCTATCTCAGACAAAGAAGAACACAATTAAGAGCCTAATGCGGATACTGCGCCATTTTCGCGAAGATGCAGATTACAGGCCATACCGTCTGGTGAATATTCAGGCCGCCCGCAATTGTGTTCGCGATGCCGAGCGTGTCCTGCAAGAGTTTGGGGAGATAACCAGCCGTGAGTGAAAAAGAGATCGTGGAAATCGTTGGGCGCTATCTCAAAGACAAGCACCCTGGCGGCGCAACGCTGGAAGCACTGGCGCAAGGAGTTCGGCATGAACAAGAGTGGTGGTATGTACCTGTTCGCCCATCCGTGGAGCCTGCACGCCGCTATGAATACTACGAAGCCCTAGCCGCCGTAGAAACTGCTTTGGAAGAGTCAGAACATCTGACGATTCTGCTGCTGCCTACCGCCCCAGAGGGTGGAGATCAGTTTGAAGACAAGTCTGTGCAGCACGCCCGGCACGCCGGCCAAGGGTTATGAGGCCATAATGACTTGGTATGCGGCACACATTATTCTGCTGACTAAGTTCCTGGACGGGGTTCAAGACAGCTACCCGATCTGGGAAAATGTCGTACTCATCAACGCCGACACACCGGATGAGGCCTATGCGATCGCTGACAAAAAGGGTGAAGCAGAAGCTTCCGTAGGCAGCCATTCCCACAATGGACGCCCCGCCGTATGGGTTTACGCGGGCACACGCAAGCTAAATGAGTGTTTGGAATACTTCGACCCGGCAGAACGTGTGCCAGACGGAACGGAAGAGTACGGCACAGAAGTGACCTACTCCTCATTCGTCCTGCCCGATGAGGAAGCAATGCAGAAATTGCTTGCCAACCGGGACGTTACGGTTCTCTACGAAGGTATAGAACCAGAGGAACGTAGGGCAAATTAAGGGGCCATCAAAGGCTGTGAACATACTTATGCATGATTTTGTAAAAACGAACTCTTCGCTCGTGCTTTTAGGGTGGGGGCAGCCATGTCTCTGACCCCCCAGCACCAGGACCAGCCGGTCCTGACCAACTATGCCCCGCGCGGCGCCTCCGTCAGCGGGGACGGCATGACGCCGCCGGAGCTTGTCCTCGTCCTGGACTTCGGCGCGCAGTATACCCAGCTCATCGCCCGGCGCATCCGGGAGTGTCACGTCTACTGCGAGATCCTACCTTATGACACGCCCTTAGACGTTATCAAGGCGCGCAATGCGGTTGGCCTGATCCTGTCCGGCGGGCCGTCGTCCG
Source organism: Armatimonadota bacterium (assembly GCA_031363565.1). Taxonomy (GTDB): domain Bacteria; phylum Armatimonadota; class Armatimonadia; order Armatimonadales; family Capsulimonadaceae; genus JANXMY01. The sequence goes on from JANLUQ010000450.1 coordinate 5,863, forward strand.
TCTATGACGAGGGAGCGCCCCAGATAGACAAGGCCGTCTATGAGCTTGGCCTGCCCATCCTCGGCATCTGCTACGGGATGCAGGCGATGGCGCACGACCTCGGCGGCAAGGTCTCGGCGGCAACGCTCAAGGAGTTCGGCAAGACGCGGCTGGACGTGCTGGACCCGACGGTCATGTTCGAGGGCCTGAACCCGGAGCTTGTCTGCTGGATGAGCCACGGCGACACCGTCGAAGCGCCCCCCCCCGGCTACAACGTCGCTGCCGCCACCGACAACTGCCCCTGCGCGGCCATGTACGACGCCGAGCGTCGCTTCTACGCCGTCCAGTTCCACCCCGAGGTCGTCCACACCCCCTGGGGCACCGAGGTCATCCGTGGCTTCGTCGAGACGGTCTGTGGGACGCAGTGTCTGTGGCACATGGAAAGCTTCGTCGAGCAGCAGGTGCGGCTCATCCGCGAACAGGTCGGAGCCAGCAAGGTCGTCTGCGGCCTATCCGGCGGCATTGATAGCTGCACCGTCGCTGCCCTGATGCACAAGGCTGTCGGCGACCAGCTCGTCTGCATCTTCGTCAACCATGGCCTGCTCCGCAAGGGCGAGGCCGAAGACGTCCAGCGCCGCTTCGCCGCCGCCCTGAACATCAACCTGATCACCGTAGACGCCGAGGAGCGGTTCCTGCGCCGCCTAGCCGGCGTGATTGACCCTGAGCTTAAGCGCAAGATCATCGGCGAGGAGTTCGTGCGCGTCTTCGAGGAGGAGTCCAACAAGCTCAAGGACGCCGACTTCCTGGCCCAAGGCACCCTCTACCCGGATGTCATCGAGTCTGGGACCGGCAAGGCCGCCAAGATCAAGACCCACCACAATGTCGCCCTGCCCGAAGATATGCAGTTCAAGCTGGTCGAGCCGCTGCGATTTCTGTTCAAAGACGAGGTCCGCGCCGTCGCCGAAGAACTCGGCCTGCCCTCAGACCTCGTCTGGCGTCAGCCCTTCCCCGGCCCCGGCCTCGCCATCCGCATCCTGGGCGAAGTCACCAAAGACCACCTGGACCTGCTGCGCTCCGCCGACTGGATTATCATCGACGAGATCAAACGCGCCGGGCTGTACCGCAAGGTCTGGCAGTCCTTCGCCGTCCTCATCCCCACCAAGAGCGTCGGCGTCATGGGCGACCAGCGTACCTATGCCTACCCCATCGTCATCCGCGCCGTCACCTCCGAGGATGCCATGACGGCGGACTGGGCGCGTCTGCCCTACGAGGTCCTGGACCGCATCTCCAGCCGCATCGTCAACGAGGTCCCCGGCGTCAACCGCGTCGTCCTGGACATCACCAGCAAGCCCCCGGCGACTATCGAGTGGGAGTAGGAGGAGGTCATGCCGTTCATCAAGAAAACAGCCGCTTTCTTGTGGGAGTTCGTGTTTGAGGAAGCCTCCAAACTTCTGAAGATAGCGACCAAGTCGCTCTATTATGCCCCGATTTTCTACGGCATCAATTGGCTGGTTTCTCATCACGCACCTTCGCACGATATGTGGGTCAGCTTTTTCATGGGGGCGCTTTTCTTCACCGGTTTCTCCAAGAAAGCAAATAGCCGCTCAAAGAAAGAAGAACAACAGTCACCTCCTTCTATCATCCTGCCTGCGTCTAGCACCATTCTACGCTAGAGTGGGAGGTCTTCTGTCCGCGCAGGCGGACATTCGCTCTACCAAAGACCCGGACTTCAGTCCGGGGAACTAGACAAGCCTGGTTATCTTACATGGAACGTCTAATGCGACAACTAGAACTGTCGCTGCCTGAGCGACTTCCGCAGGCCGTGAGCACCCCGCCGTGAACGGCAGGTCTGGGGGGCGCGGACGCCGACCGTCCTGCGGGCGGAGGATCAAGATCGCCCCATGTGCCTCCTCCGCCCGTGCGCTTCACCCGCTCATGTGCCTCGACCTGCCGTTCACGGCGGGGCATTCACGGCCCGGCCAAAGCCCGTGCGTAACATCAGTTAGTTACGAGGAGCAGATGTGCGGCTGGATGGCAGAGATCGCCCGAATGCAAAGCATTGACCGCCAATTTACCGCCTATTCGCGTCCGTTCTCCTGCCGAGTATACTTACCCGCGTCACGCCCGTACTGCCCTTCGACGCGAAGGCAGTGGCCCAGTTTCAGAGCCTGTGGCCGCGGCATCTCCGCGTTGGCACGATGGACTTGAAGATCGCTGCCACGGCGCTTGCCAACCAGGCAACGCTGCCGATTTCAGCAGAGTCGTTGGCCTTAGCCTGTAGGATTGGAGCGGCGAGTGAGTACGAACAGATAACAGGTGCTTATGCAGCATGATAACTCGGTGCGGGTTGATCCTGCCAACGTTCGCGCCGTCATGGATACGCTGGCCGCCGCCTACCACGGGCGCGGCGCGGTGGAGTTGGGCGACCCCTACAAAGTCCTGGTCGCCACTGTCATCTCGCAGCGGACACGCGAGGAGCAGACGGCGGCGGTCTCGGAGCGCGTCTTCGCCCGCTACCCAGACGTTCTCGCCCTTGCGTCTGCCGAGGAGCCGGAGCTATACGGCCTTCTGCAAGGCAGCGAGTACCGGGAGGAGAAAGCGCCTCGATTGATTGCCCTGGCTCGCCTCCTGCGCGACGAGCACGGCGGGAAAGTGCCGGACACGGTGGAGGCGCTGCTGACCCTGCCCGGCGTCGGGCGCAAGACGGCCAACTGCGTCCTGATCTACGCCTTCAGCAAAGCCGCCCTCTGCGTGGACACGCACATGCACCGGATCACGAACCGACTGGGGTGGGTGACGACGAAGACGCCGGACGCGACCGAGAAGGCATTGGAGAAGGTCATGCCGCAGGACTTGTGGGCGGGCAGCAACCGCCTCTTCTTGCAGCATGGCCGGGCGATTTGCCTGCCGACGGTCCCGGTCTGTTCGCGCTGCCCGATCCGCGAATGGTGCGCCTATGGGCAGGACGCCGGGGCGAAGAAGCGGTAGCGTCTCAGTTCTGAGACCGCTAAGTTGCCCGCCGGTCTATATCCTTGATGAACTCGTCCTTGCCGTCCATATACGCTTCGTTGTCGTCCGGGTACTTCGCTGCCAATTCCCGCTTCAAGTCGCTGTACGCTTGAGCAGCATCGGGATCGCCAAGCAGGGAGTCGCGGAAGGCGAGATGTCGCTTGATTTGGGGGGAGCCGTTCGCAAAGGCGTGGACTTGATGGGTCCTGTCACCGAGCGCATTGTCCCGGCGGAAGTAGCGCCGTTCGGGGATGCCGAACTCGCCCAGCGCTTCATAACCCAGCGTTTCCATCAGCGCCTGCTTCTCGTCCAGGGCCGTGAGGTCCTGGACTACGAGCAGCAAATCGATAATGGGTTTCGCATAGATGGTGGGAATGGCCGTGCTGCCGATATGATGCATGGTGACGACAGTGCTTCCGAGCGCGGCGGCAATCCGCTCCGCCTCGCGCTGGAACTCATGCCGCCATGCGGGATTGTGGGGAACTATAGAGATTCTCATTGTGCCCCTTTTGGCATGGATGCGGCAATCGGTTCCTGCCGGGGTGGAGGGTCAGCGACCGACGACGCCGACTAACAGGCACACATCGTCGCGGATGCCGCCTTTCGCGGCCGCGTCTACGCTGGCGATCAGGCGTAGCATCAGCCGCTCGGCCACTTCCTCGGCCTCGCTCGACTCCTCTCCGGGAAGCGGCGCTGCGAAGGCGGCGGCCACCCCTTCGATGCCCAGCATGGAACGGCGCGTCTCGCCGACTTCCGTCAGGCCGTCGGTGAAAACCGCCAGCGCATCGCCTGGCAAGAGGGAGATGGACTCCTCAGCGTATTCTGCGCCCGGAAAGGCACCCAAAACAGGGCCGGTCGGGCCAAGTTCCTGCACGCCGCCGGCCCCGGCGCGGCGGACGAGTGCCGGCTCCTGGCCGCATGAGACATAGCGCAGCGTTCGGGAGCTGCCGCCATAGACGCCGACGAACAGGGTCGTGAAGCCCGTCAGTAGGCCGCGATCGGCGAGGGTCAGGTTGAGTGCGGTGACCGCCTCGGCCAGTGCCGGCTTGGTATATAAGAAGGCCCGCAGCATGTTCCGGACCGTGGCGACCTGGGCCGCCGCCGCGAGGCCCTTGCCGGACAAATCGCCCACGACCAAAGCCGTGCCGCCCCCGCTTAAAGCAAAGACATCATAGAAATCGCCGCCCACGCCTTCGCTGAGTCGCAGTGCAGGTTCAAAATACCTGGTCAGCGCAATACCCGGCGTCGTCGCCGGGAGTCCCGGCTGGAGCGCCTGCTGGAGCTGGACCGCGATCAGGTGTTCCCGCGCATTCGCCCGCGCCGCTTCGGCGGTCGCTTCCTCCGCCGCCTTTCTGGTCTGAAGAAGCTCCTCCTCGAAGCGCAGCCGCCGGTGGATGGGGATAAAAACGCAGTCGTTGACGCCGCCGTTAGCCGCGTCCGGGGCCAACTCCCGCCGCGCAGCGCACAGGAGCACGGGTACATCCGCGCCGGCACGGGAGCGCAGCGAGAGGTAGATCTCCTCGGCCTTGCCGTGCAGCAGCAGCTGGGGGAGCAGGTGGGTCTGACAGAAGACACGGCCCCCGGCGGCCAGAATCATGTGGAAAGGCCGGCCGTGTAAGTCGCCGCTCTCATAACCGAGGAGGCCGCCCAGCGTGGTATTGGCGTGGAGGATCGTGCCGTCATCCGCCAAGGACAGAAAGCCACAGGGTGCAGTGTCGAGTAACTCTTCCATCCCGTTCCGCAGCTTTCTCCGCACAGTTTCACCTTGTACCCGACTCGGCCAGGTATTCCCGGATGATCTGGGCAGTCTGAGCCGGATGGCTCATGTGCGGGCAGTGCCCCGTCGCCTCGATCCTCCGCAGTGCGCTGGCTGGGAGGTGCTGGTGGAGGTATTCCCCGACAGAGCGCGGGGCGATGACGTCCTGGGAGCACTGGATGATTAGGGAAGGGACGCTGATGCACGGCAGATCGGTCCGGTTGTCCGAAAAGAAAGTCACCTCGGCGAAGCGGCGCATGATCGCCGGATCGGCCGCGCAGAAACTGCCCTCCAGTTCCGCCGTCAGGTCGGGGCGCTCCGGGTTCTGCATGACGACGGGCGCGAGGAAACTGGCCCAACCAAAGTCGTTCTTGTCCATGAGGTCGAACAGGCCCTCCAGTTCCGCGCGCTCAAAGCCTCCCATATAGTCGGGCGGGTCGTTGATGTAGCAGGGGGAAGGAGTGATCAGGATCAGGCGCTCGAACCGCTCCGGCGCTTGAAGGGAGGCCAGCAGGCCGATCATGCCGCTGACGGAGTGGCCGACGAAGATCACGTCGCTCAGTTCCAGCACCGCGCAGATGTCAAGCACATCCTGGGCATAGCCGCTGAGGTCGCCGTACCGCTGCACGTCATAGGCCCGCGCGTCTGATTTGCCCGATCCCACATAATCAAACAAGACAATGCGGTAATCGCTCTGAAAGGCCGGCGTCAGGAAGCGCCACATATTCTGGTCGCAGCCGAAGCCATGCGCGAAGAGGAGCGTTTTTGTGCCCTGGCCGAAGACTTGAACATTGTTTCGTGAGAGGATGCTTTGAGTCATCTGTGTCTAGTATACCATACCCGAACTTCCACCGGGCCGAAAAATGTCAGCCGGAGCGCTCGGCCTATCCGTGTCGTTTGATCTGGCTGATGATCGTCGGGAGCATCGATCTCCCTCGAAGGGCCGGAACAGGTCGCCGGCTTCGTCCCCCCGCCTCGGCACGATGCAGAGGCACTGGTCGTTCATCTCCGTCAGGATGTTCAGTTGGTTCAAGCGGGGTCAGGCCCCAGGGGCCAAAATCTACGCGAGCAAGCAAAGCGAACATCCTGGTAGATGATGGTGACTAATTAACTGATGTTACGCAGTCCCGCCGCCGGGTGCCATCCCGCCGTGAACGGCAGGTCTGGGGCCTGCGGCCAACCGGTCTGCGACCGGAAGATTAAAACGGGGATTCTCTCCCGCCCGCAGGGCGGTCGGCGTCCGCGCCCCCCAGACCTGCCGTTTACGGCGGGTCATTTACGGCGGGTCATTTACGGCGTCTCGCCCTCCACCGTGAACGGTGGGTCGTTTACGGCCCGGTCACAGCCCGTGCGTAACATCAGTTAGGAAAACCAGAGGAGCTTCCGACCTCTTCGCCCACGCAGGTGGGGGCTTGCACTTCTGAAGCACGGGGGTTCAGCCTCGTGGCAAAATGCCTCCGAAAGAGGGAGTAAACGACCAACATGCACAACAACACCGCCCGCCTGAGCCTCATTGCCCTTCTGCTGGCAACCGCCCTCTGCCTCCCCAGGCCTGCCCAGGCCGCGCCCCCTGCCAAAAAGGCTGTCAGCCTCAAAAAAGGCTTCGACACCGTCGTCCGGCCCGACGGTCACTGGCGCCAGCAGGTGACCGCCCTCCGGGCGCATTGGTTCTATAGCTGGGGCGGCGATGAGCCGAAGAGCCTGCCGCACGGCACGCAGTTCGTGCCGATGGACTGGGGCTACTATGGCAACAAGGACAACAGCTTGGTGAAGTGGTTGGCGAAGGTCAAAGCACAGCCCAACACCCATGCCCTGCTCGGCTTCAACGAGCCGGACGGCAAGGACCAGGCCAACTTGAGCGTAGACCGCGCCCTGGAAGGCTGGCCGTACCTCATGCAAACTGGGCTTACCCTGGGCAGCCCCGCCGCCGTCCACGCTGACGGCGATTGGATGAAGGCGTTTATGGCTGGGGCCGAGAAGAAGCGCCTCCGGGTGGACTTCATCACGATTCACTGGTACGGCGGCGCGGACCCGCAGGGATTTTTGGGCTACCTCGCCCGCGTCCATGCCCTCTACCACCGCCCGTTGTGGGTGACGGAGTTCGCTCCTGCCGACTGGTCCGGACACCACGGCATCTCGCCGCAGCAGTCCGCCGACTTCATGCGGGTCGCTCTGCCAGGCATGGATAAGCTGGGCTATGTGCGGCGCTACTCCTGGTTCTCCGCCGCGCCCGATGATGCCGCCCTGGGCGCCTCCGCCTTGTTCAACAAGGACGGCTCGCTGACCGACCTGGGCCGCCTCTACGCCTCGCTCCCGTGAGGCCGCGTTGACAATAAGGCGGCGATGCGGTATCATGTGCCGGCAAAACGCCCCTCACGGCAGCCAATTCTATGAGGATTTTATAAGGACCCACGATGGCAACCCCACGACAGATCCGAGGCCGCATCCGTGTCGCCAAGAACATCCAGCAGATCACCAAGGCGATGAAGATGGTCGCCGCCGCCCGCCTGCGCCGCGCCCAGGAGGCGGTCAGCGCCGCCCGACCCTACGCCGAGAAGATGCGGGACGTCATGCAGAGCCTTGGCGATAGCGGCGGCAGCAGCGTCCGGCACCCGCTCTTGCGCCGCGTCGAGGGCGAGCCGCAGACCATCGGCGTCATCCTCGTGACTGCTGATCGCGGTCTGTGCGGGGCCTATAACTCCAGCGTCATCCGCCGCGCCAATGACCTTGTCAAGCCGTTCGGGCCGGAGCGGGCGAAGCTCGTCTGCGTCGGTAAGAAGGGCGCGACCTTCTTCCGGCGGCGCGGGTACGATGTGGCCGCCGAGAACCCCGTGCCCGCCACCGGGATCAGCTTCGGTGATGCCCAGGCGATCTCGCGGACGGCCCGCGAGCTGTTCGCTTCCGGTCAGGTGGATGCCCTCTATCTCATCTACACCAAGTTCCAGTCGGCCATGACCCAGCGGCCCCAGACCCTCACTATCCTGCCGATCCAGCCCCCGAAAGCCGAAGCCGGAGCCGCGCCGGCCCAGCCGGTGGACTACATCTTCGAGCCGGACCCGGAGCAGATCCTGGGCGGCCTGCTTCCCCGCTATGTGGACACGCAGGTCTACCAGGCCGTCGTCGAGAGCATCGCCTCCGAGCACGGTGCGCGCATGACCTCCATGTCCAGCGCCACCGACAACGCCGGCAAGATGATCTCCAACCTCACCCTCTCGCTCAACCGCGCCCGCCAGGCCACCATCACCAAAGAGATCGCCGAGATCGTCGGCGGCGCCGAAGCGCTGAGGTAGAGATATGCCTGACATGCCGCAGGCGTGTCCCGTTTGGCGAACGATAAGCCGAGGGCAGGGGTAGGGCGTGTCCCTACCCTTTCTTGTTCCCCTCCTTCTGCCCTTTGGATAGGTCCGGTAGCTGCGAGTGAATTTATTCGCTCGGCCTCCATCGGCTCCGGTTGACACCCTCCTCCCTTTTCGGCTATACTCAGTTCAACTTAGCGCATTTTTTCACGGATTAATAGAAGGTTAAAAGCTTCTCAAAGGAGAATAGACACAGACTATGGCTGTCGGTAAAATTGTACAGGTCCAGGGGCCGGTAGTGGACGCGGAGTTCGCGGCGGGCGAGCTGCCGAACATCTTGAACGCGCTGACCATCGCGGATATTGGGCGCGAGATCAGCCTCACTGTGGAGGTGGCCCAGCACCTCGGCAATGATGTCGTTCGATGCATCGCCATGTCGTCCACGGACGGCTTGACGCGCGGTATGGATGTCAATGACACCGGCGGCCCGATCACCGTCCCGGTCGGACCTCAGACTCTTGGCCGCGTCTTCAACCTGCTGGGCAAGACCATTGACGAGCGCGGCGACCTTCCCGAAGGCGGTCTGCGCTACCCGATCCACCGCTCTGCGCCCTCGCTGGAGGATCAGGCGGCCAGCATCGAGATCCTGGAGACCGGCATCAAGGTCATTGACCTGCTCTGCCCCTACCCGAAGGGCGGCAAGATCGGCCTGTTCGGCGGCGCGGGCGTCGGCAAGACCGTCACGATCCAGGAGCTGATCCGCAACATCGCGGTTGAGTTCGGTGGCGTCTCCGTCTTCGCCGGGGTGGGGGAGCGGACCCGCGAGGGCAATGACCTCTGGCTGGAAATGTCCGATACCGAGTTCAAGGACGCCGAGGGCAACACCGCCCACGTCATCGACAAGACCGCCATGGTCTTCGGCCAGATGAACGAGCCGCCCGGCGCGCGCCTCCGCGTCGCCCTTTCCGGCCTGACCATGGCCGAATACTTCCGCGATGAGCAGGGCCAGGACGTCCTCCTGTTTATTGACAACATCTTCCGCTTCGTCCAGGCCGGCTCCGAAGTGTCCGCCCTGCTCGGGCGTATGCCCAGCGCGGTCGGCTATCAGCCGACCCTGGCCTCCGAGATGGGCGCGTTGCAGGAGCGCATCACCAGCACCAAGAAAGGCTCGGTCACCTCGGTTCAGGCTGTCTACGTCCCCGCCGACGACCCGACCGACCCGGCTCCGGCCACAACCTTCGCCTTCCTGGACGCCACCACCTATCTGGAGCGCAGCCTCGCCGCCATCGGCATCTTCCCCGCCGTGGACCCGCTCGTCTCGACCTCGCGCATCCTGGACCCGAACATCGTCGGTCAGGAGCACTATGACGTCGCGCGCGGCGTCCAGCAGATCCTGCAGCGCTACAAGGAGCTTCAGGATATCATCGCCATCCTCGGCATTGATGAGCTTTCCGACGAGGATAAGCTGACCGTCGCCCGCGCCCGTAAGATCCGTAACTTCCTTGGCCAGCCGTTCTCGGTCGCCGAGCAGTTTACCGGGCTGCCGGGCCAGTATGTGCGCCGCGAGGACACCGTCCGGTCGTTCAAGTCCATTCTGAACGGCGAGCATGACGATCTGCCGGAGCAGTCTTTTCTCAACTGCGGCGCAATCGAGCAGGCCGTCGAGAAAGCCAAGGCAATGGGCGCGTAGAAACCCCAGGCCCGGAGCCGGGACGTGGTTTATCACG
>JANLUQ010000165.1:0-1986 GCA_031363565.1 Armatimonadota bacterium
ATCGGTAAGCCGTCACTCTTTCTCCACGAACGCCGCGTAGATGGCCCGGACGGCCTTCTCGTAGTCGCTGGTGGCGACGCCGACGATGATGTTCAGCTCGCTCGACCCCTGGTTGATCATGCGAATGTTGGTCCCCGAGTCTGCCAGAGCGCTGAACACCTTTGCAGCGATACCGACACGGCTGATCATGCCCTGACCGACCACGGCCAGCATCGCCATATCGCGCTGGACCTCGATGCGGTCGGGCTGGACGACGCGCCGGATTTCGGCGACGACCTCATGCTCCTTGCCGTTGAGTTCTTCGTCGGTGACGATGACCGAGAGGGTGTCAATGGAGGTCGGCGAGTGCTCATAGGAGATGCCGTGTAACTCCAGAATCTCCAGCACCTTGCGCCCGTAGCCGCGCTCCTGGTTCATCATCGCCTTCTCGGTGAATAGGGTCGCGAACCCCTTGCGGCCCGCGATGCCGACGATGGTGGTGGTGCGCGAGTCGCGGCGCGTGACGATCCGTGTCCCGGCATCCTCGGGCCGGTTCGTGTTCTTGATGTGGATCGGGATGCCCGCCTCGCGGACGGGGAACACGGCCTCGTCGTGCAGGACGGTCGCGCCCATATAGGACAGCTCGCGCTGCTCCCGGTAGGTGATCTCCTCGATGGGGCAGGGGTTCTCGACCAGGCGCGGGTCGGCCATTAATAGCCCGGAAACGTCGGTCCAGTTCTCATAAACGGCGGCGTGGACGGCGCGGGCGACGATGGCCCCGGTGACGTCCGACCCGCCGCGCGAGAAGCACTTAATCTTGCCCTGCGTGTCCTGCCCGTAGAAGCCCGGAATGACCGCGATCCGGCCCTCGGGGACGGCGGCCAGGCGCGCACCCAAACGCCCGTAACTCTCACCCTCGTGGAAGCGCCCGTCTGCCCCGAAGCGGATGCCGTCGGCGGCGTCCACGAACTCCGCCCCCAGAAAGTCCGCGATGATGCGTGCGCTCAAATACTCGCCGCGCGATGCCACCCAATCTTTGGCCGCCCCCGCCGCGATCTGCTGCCCGATGTCCCGCAGCCATTCCCAGGCCCCGGTCACGCCCAGTTCGGAGGCGATGCCCAAGTAGCGCTCCTTGATGACCGCGAACGGCGCCCCGCTGTCCAGCCCTTGCTCCCCGAGCGAGTGGCAGAGGTACAGCAGGTCGGTGATCTTCTTGTCCTTGTCATTGCGCTTGCCCGGCGCGGAGACGACGACGAACCGCCGGCGCGGGTCCGCCCGGATGATGGCCGCGATCTTCCGCACCTGGTCGGCGTCGGCGACCGACGACCCGCCGAACTTGGCGACGACGGGGCGGGGGTGCTGGTGCTGTTGGTTGGGTGGTGTATCTGTCATAGACTTGTCTGTGGAACTATGGCGGCTGATATGACGCGGAGCAGGAAAGGTTCGCGGGTTACTTCTTGAGGATGTGGATCTGGCATCGGATGTGCCTCATCTTTTAGTTGCCATCGCTGCTTCCCGTAGTAGATATACAAGGCCATTTCCTCCAGGGTGGTATGGGAGAACATCTCACCTGTGACGAAGCACGCCGCTCTATAAGCATAGCGATCAAAGCGTCCTGCCGCCGCCTCCATACTAATGTCGAAAAGACTGTGCATCTCAACGACGATATCAAGCATGTGTTCTAGGCGGTCCAAATCATCAATGCTTACGGACATTGATTATCCTCAATCCTGGCTGGATACCCAACACGCATCGTGTGGAAGTCGCCACAGGTTGAAACCCGAGGCTGCCAAGTTCCCAGTGTCCAGGGGACACAAGACAGGTGCGTAGGAACCGAGGCAGGCTGGATTTTCTATCTTCCATCCCCTGGACGGTGGGCTTTTTTCCAGCCTCGGGTTTCAACCCGTGGCGACTTCTGGCTTACTTCCCTGGCCTCACTTCCCTGGCCTCACTTCCCTGGCCTCACTTCCCTGGCCTCACTTCCCTGGCTTACTTCCCTGGCCTTCC
>JANLUQ010000166.1:0-3462 GCA_031363565.1 Armatimonadota bacterium
TTGCCGAAGCCGATCAGCTTGCCGCTGCCGCCGATGATCAGGTTGTCATTGGTGGTATAGATGTTCAGTCCATTGCTGGTCGTCCCGAAGCTGATCGTCCCGTTCACCGTGTTGGTTCCCTGGATCCGCAGGAAGGCGTTCGCGTTCGTGGCAAGGTCCAAGTTGGCATTGACGGTGGTGTTGAGGAGGCCGTTTCCGCCGCTGTTGGTGACGACCACCGAACCGCCGGTTCCTTGATTAATCGTGAAGTTGCTGACCTGACCACCATCCATCTTGAAGAGGTTGTTGACTTGGATTGTGCTGGCCGCATTGGCCTTATTACCGGTGAACGTGCCGCCGTTGAAGGTGAAAGCGCCGTTGCTCAGGAAGCTGTTGACGGTCGTGCTCTGGCCCAGGGTCATGGCGGCGGTGGTGAGGTTCTGGGCATCGTCGGTGGCGAGAGGGGTGGCGCCATTGCTCCAATGCGACGGCAGGGCAAACCAATCCGCCGGCACCCCGTTCCAGGTGATCGTCCCAGCGTGTGCAGGCTGGAAGGACGCCAGCCCCAGCGAGAGCAGGCCGGCGGCCATGCTCATGCTGCGGAGGCGACTGCCGCGGCCAAGGAGCCGCCGGCGGATGGTGATGCGCTTGGGCGCGGTGGGGGCGTCCCCACGATGAAGGAATGAGTGAAGCGACATGAGTGAATCTCCTTACTGAATGCCCCGAATGAAGTGGGGCTGCTGTGGGTGCGATGCGGCCCTCCGGTGAGGGCGGCGGATGACAGTGATGAGTGAAAGAGAGCAGAACAAAAAGCCTCCTGGAATAAATGGCCCTGATACTAACACCTGCATAAATCGTGCCAAAATGGCAATAATAGAAATTACCCGCGGCTGAAGCGGGCGGACTAGCTTCGGTCGTGCTTTTATTGTACAGGGCTACCGTTACAGCATCGTTAAATCAGTGTGGATTAGCCTACATCTGGGCGAGATTCCGGAAAAATTACTGGTATATTTCATTTATAAAGCCAGGATCCCGTCCGAATCTACTGAAACAACGCGGGCGCAAGCGAGCACCGCTGCCATTGCAGCAAGGCGGCACACAGGAAACAATCCCCTAATAGGGTAAGCTTGCGGTATGGGTGAGCCAAGTTACCCTTCAGTTGTTTCCAGGTCGTTTTGGGGGGATGACGATGGATCTGAGGTATCGGCCGGCGGTGGTGCAGGACGCGGAAGCCTGCCTCGAGATGCTTCCGCCGGTCTTCGCGGGCGCCATGGCTGTCCAGGTGCGGATGGCCGACGCCTGGCGGAGCTGGCTGCGGGAGGGTGTCATGCAAATGACGGTCCTGGAAGACGGCAACCGCCCGCCCGGCTTGCGCCGGATCGCCTTCGGCAACAGCGTGTTCATCGGGGAATCCTTCGCCGAAGAGGCCAAGACAAGCCTGCCCCCGCCGCTGGGCGCGCAGGTCGTCCGCCGGTGGCGCGAGGGTCGTTCGCCGGTCCTGGGCCTGGACGCATTGCGGGCGGCGAATTCGGGACCGGGCCTGACGCTGCTGATCCTACACATCGGTTGGATGCCCAAGCTCCCCGCCGAGGAGGTCCGGTGGGCCAAAGGCAAGCTGCTGGGGGCTATGCTGGATTGTGCCGACGACGAAGTGGCGGAGAGCCTAAGCGTGTCGGCGTCCACAGTGCAGAAGCGCTGGCGGGCAGTGTACGAGCGCATCAGAATGGTCGAGCCGGACTTTTTTCCTTCCGAGGGCGTGTCCACCCCGCACACGCGCGGGGCCGCGAAGCGGCGGCACCTGCTCGGCTACCTACGCTCCCATCCCGAGGAGCTGAGGCTGGTCAGTCCACCGAAGTGTTTGCCGCTGACGCCGGGATAGAAAGACCGGCACATGGATATACCCTGGCGATTCCAGACGTTTGGCAGACTGAGCGCACAGCGCGGCGACCAAGTCGTCACCCGCTTCGCCTCGTCGCGCACTGCTGCCCTGCTGGCGCGGCTGGCCCTCTTTCCCCAGCGCGCGCATCCGCGCGAAGAGCTGATCGAACTGCTCTGGCCCGATGGAGACCGCGATGCCTGCCGCCCCCGACTGCGCGTCGTCCTGGCCTCCCTGCGCCGGCAGCTAGAACCGCCCGACGTGCCGCCCGGCAGCGTGCTGGTCGCCGACCGGAGCGCCATCTGCCTCCATCCATCCGCCTGCCGCTGTGATGTCGCCGAGTTCGAGGCCGCGCTGAGGGAGGCCGCCCGCGCGCCCTCCCCCGAGCAGAAGCGGGGAGCGCTGGACCGGGCGATCGCGCTATATGCGGGGGAGCTGCTGCCCGGCTTCTACGATGAGTGGATCATGGCGGAACGGGAGCGGCTGGCGTCGCTCTACGAAGACGCCTGCGAGCGGCGTCGGGACCTGCCGACGGCGGGCATCGCCGCTGCGGAGCAGATCGCCGAGCCGGAGGGGGCCACCCCTGCGCCCGATCTGCGCGGCTTTCCGCTGCAATTCACCCGGTTCTTCGGGCGCGAGGCGGAGTCCACCCAGGTGGCGGAGTGGCTGCGGTCGCCCCAGACGCGGCTGGTGACGCTGACCGGGCTGGGCGGGGCTGGCAAAACGCGGCTGGCCGCACACGCCGCGCGTGCAGCGGGCGGCTTCGATGGGCCGATCTGTTTCGTCGCACTGGCGGATTTGGCCGAGGCACATCTGATCTGCGATGCTATCCTGGGCGCGCTGGCCCTGCCGCGCTCGGCCAGCCAGGAGCCATTGGAGCAGGTCGCAGCCGCTTTGTCCGGCCTGCCGCCCGCGCTGCTCGTGCTGGACAACTTCGAACACCTGGTCGAGCGAGGTGCCCCCCTCGTGGCCGCGCTGCTGACACGCCTGCCCACCCTGACCTGTTTAGTCACCTCGCGCCGCCGGCTGGCCCTGCCCGGCGAGCGCGAGTTCCCGGTCCCTCCCCTTCCCCTGGCGGATTCGGACGGCACGGCTGCGCTCATCGCGCGGGCGGCCAGCACGCAGCTCTTCGTGGACCGTGCCCAGGCGGCCCAGCCCGACTTCCAGCTCACGCCGAGCAACGCCGCCACCGTAGCCTCGTTGTGCCAGACCTTGGAAGGTATCCCCCTGGCTATCGAATTGGTGGCGGCGCGGGCGAGAACTCTGACGCCCGCGCAGATGAGCGAGCGCCTGACGCAGCGATTCGCCCTGCTGACCAGCCGGCGCGGGGACAAAGGGACGCGGCATCGGTCGCTCTGGGCGGCCCTGGAATGGAGCCATGACCTGCTGCCGCCGGATCTAGGCCATTTTTTTGCGGGCCTCTCCGTCTTCCGGGGCGGCACGGCGGAGGCGGCTCAGTCGGTCTGCGAGCAGCCGTTGGCGCTGGAGTTCCTGACGCAGCTTCGGGAGCGGTCCCTGCTCATCATCGAGGACGCTCAGGTAGGGAACTGGGAAGAAAGGCGGTTTCGGCTGCTCGAGACCCTGCGCGAGTTCGGCACGGAGCATCT
>JANLUQ010000187.1:0-1751 GCA_031363565.1 Armatimonadota bacterium
GGCTCGCCTGCCCTGCGACACAGCCAGAATGAGGGGCGTCAGGGGCCGTCTTTAGGCGACTCCCTCGCGCACCATCTCGGCGTCATGGATGCCGCGGTTGATCTCGCTCTGGAAGCCCCGCAGCAGCAGGACAAGGGGCAGTAGGAAGAGCAGTCCGGTCGCCGCGAACTTGAACGACAGGCCCAGACGGCTCAGGCTCGCGCGAGCGGTCATCGCGGCGTTTCTACTCCACGGGATTGTTTGTCGGGCAGTTTTGATACTTATGGGCATATCAGCGCGTCTCGCGGAAGAGCACCTTTGCCCCACCCTCTGTGTCAGGCTTCCCTTCATTGTCGGCATGATGCGTCGGAGACTTGAGGGTGCCCTTGTCCCGTGGTCAGCCATTCCCCAGCGGCGTCTGTGCCAGATACGCCGCCGCCTTCTCGGTCTCCACCTGCCAGACGCAGTGGGAGAGGTACGGCTTGAAACCGAGCGCCTGGTTGATGCCCAGCATCGCCACGTTTGAATCCGCATTGCCTGTCCGCACGAACTTTGCCTCGGGGCGGTCCCGTTGGACACGCTCCAGCATCGCCGCCTTCATCCACCGGCCCAGCCCGAGGCCCCGGAACTCGGGGAAGACTCCCGTCCCACCCTGGCTCACGACCAGCGGCCGGTTTGGGTTCCAGGTGACCTCCGTGAAGCCCGCAAACCGCCCCGTCCCGCCCTCGCTGGCGTAGAGCGTCCACCGCAGGGTTCCCGCCGCCGTCATCATCTGCTCCATCTGCCGGAGCTGTTCCGGCGTGAAGTGCATGTCCTCCATGTCCAGCTTCTCGCGCGGGGCCGTGTTCATCACCTCGTTCAAGGCGGCGATGGCCCCGATCTCGTCCTCCGGGTAGGGGCCGTCCCAAAAACCTAACGTAAAGCCCACCGCCCGCTCCTGCCCTTCCGCCTGCCACTGCCCAAGGAGAGCGGGGTCGAGGTCGGCCAGGACAAGCTGGTTGGTGTGCTCCTCCAGCCCGCGCTCGGCCCCAATACGCTCCATGAAGGCCGCCCCGGCGGGAACGCGCCCGTTTGTGCCCGTCATCATCAGCCGCCGACCCTCCTGCCGCGCCACCCCGGCGGCCAGTCGCAGCAGTTCGTGCCCGACGCCCCGACACCGGTACTCGGGGTCAACGCTGATCTCGAACTGGGCCAGGTGCGTGTTCTCCTCGGTCTTCAGAAACGAGACGAACGCACTCGCCAGTATCTCTTCGCTGTCCACGCTCCAGCCGGCCCAGGGGTGGAGGGAGACGAACGGTGGGATGTTCCGCATCCGCGCGACCATCTCTTCCAGCGGCGTCGGCGGGTCATCGGGCAGGATCTCGGCTTTGGCGAGGTTGAAGTGGCGGTTCAGGGCGGCGTACTCGGCATCACTGGCGGCGGCGAGGTCGAACGGGCGGATGGTGACGGGCAGCTTGGTCATGGGGCGTTCCTTTCGGCAGGGAAGTGGCGCTAAGTTCACTTGCCGGGCGGGGTTTTCCTGCCCATGACGCCTACTTCCGCCGCCGGAAGTCGCGTGGGGTCAGGCCGGTGGCGGTGCGGAAGACGCGGGTAAAGTAGGCGGCCTCGCCGAAGCCTGCCGCCTGACCCACCTCGGAGACGGACAGGCCCGTCGCCAGAAGCAGGTGTCGGGCGCGCTCGACCCGCAGGTGACGGATGTAGTCGCGCGGCGTCCGCCCCATCGTCCGGGCAAAGACTTCGGTGAAACGGTCGGGGGACAGGAACACCGACGC
>JANLUQ010000206.1:0-13401 GCA_031363565.1 Armatimonadota bacterium
TTCTCTATCAAATATTGTCATAAACATTGAATTCTTTTTAAGATCTTTTCCACACGTTCCTATGGAAATTTGGCTGCAAGAAAAAGTTGGATTGGAAACAAACGGATGAGGGACTGACTGTTCATTTGCCTGCCGCCCAGCCGTGTCAATTTGCCTACGGTCTAAAAATCTCCGGCGAAAACCTTAAAGCTGCGCCACCGAAGAATTAAAAGAATGCAACCGGACCACGGAAAAATGAAAGCACTGAAAACCTGGCAAGGCCGTGGAGCGACTTTTCGGTGCAGAATGCCCGACACAGTGGTTGATGAAAGGCAACTTCGCCTGCGTGGTTTGCGGGAACGAACTGAAACAGGAGTGGAACTTTCCCCATGGCAGAAAATAGCGAGAACGAACCCGTCGGGCATCCGCTGAACGACAACCCGTGGTTCAAGAAGATGAAGGTGCTGGGCGAAAATCTGGAAGCGGGGCGCATCACGCAGGCCGAGTTCGAGCGCAAGCATCGGGTGCTGATGGTCGAGCTTCAAAGCGCCGCCAACAAGGAGCGCGAGAAGATCAAGACCTGGGCCATCACCAATAAAAAAGTTCGCGACGAGGCCGAATACAAGCGGCTATGTGCGCATTACCACGATGAGTACGGCGACTCGTTCCACCACTTCCTGACCAGCATCTATTCGGATGCCTCGTTCGTCACGCTCAACGACAAAGTCCTGGACGACGCCCGCCTGCTGGAACTGCGCTTCGGCGGCCAGATCCTTTCGCCGGAGCAGGCGCTGATTCTGTCCGAGAAGGAGCAGGAAGAGAAGGAAGCGGCGGAAAAAGCGGGAACGGAATAAGACGGCAAACGCCCCCGGCACCTGCCGGGGGCGTTTTTCCGTCAGAAAATGGGAAGAAGGGAATAATGGCATACAGAATGCGCCAAAATAATGCACAATAAAGATAAGAATGCGAAGGGATATGAAAAGCACAAACGCGGAGCAAACCAGTGAAGGTTTGGGCCGGGTCCGGGGAAAGACGCTGTTGACGCGGGTGTTGACACAGTATGGGATGCGGGCAAGGGCGACGATGGCAGTGTCAGACGGAGACGTGATTGAACCCCTGATCGAGAAGGCGCGGGTCTACCATCCCGAGGTGGATGCTGACTTGCTGCGCCGCGCCTACGCCTATGCCGCCGAAAAGCACGAGGGACAGACCCGACGCTCCGGCGAGCCCTATATCACGCACCCCCTGGCCGTCGCCACAATCCTGACCGAACTCGAAATGGATGACTCGACTCTGGCAGCGGGTTTGCTGCACGATGTCGTCGAGGATTGCGGCGTCTCGCGCGAGCAGATCGCGCAGGAGTTCGGCGAGGAGATCGCCGACCTCGTGGACGGCGTGACCAAGCTGAAACTAGCCGACTTCGAGGCCCGAAACGAGGCCGAGCCGGGTGCGCGCGTGGATGCGCCGCCTGTCGCCGAACCCGCCGTGCCGGAAGCGGCGGAAGCCATCGCCCGCAAGAAGCGGCACGGCGAGACCAGCAAGAGCGCGGCCAACCTGCGTAAGATTTTGCTCGCGATGGCCAAAGACCTGCGGGTCATGGTCATCAAGCTGGCCGATCGGCTGCACAATATGCGGACGCTGTCGGCCATGCCGGAGCATCGGCAGAAGAAGGTCGCCCAGGAGACGCTCCAGATCTTCGCCCCGCTCGCGCACCGACTCGGCATCTGGCAGATCAAGTGGCAGCTTGAAGACCTCGCCTTCAAGTATATCAATCCCGAGGCCTACAACGAGCTGAAGCAGAAACTGGACAAGACGCGGGCGCAGCGCGAGAAAGACATTGCCACCACGACGGAAGTGCTGAAAACACGGCTGGCTGAGGAGGGCATTCAGGCGGAGTTCCAGGGCCGGCCCAAGCACCTGTATTCTATCTATAACAAGATGCAGAAGCAGACGCTTGACCTGGGCGATATCTATGACCTGATCGCCCTGCGCGTCATCGTCCCCACCGTCGCGGACTGTTATCATGCGCTGGGGATCGTCCACCAGGTCTGGATGCCCTTGCCGGGCCGCTTCGACGACTACATCGCCAAGGTCAAGTCCAACGGCTACCAATCCCTGCATACTAAGGTGATCGGGCCGGCGGGCGAGCCGCTGGAGATCCAGATCCGCACGACCGATATGCACCGGACAGCCGATTTCGGGATCGCTGCTCACTGGCAGTACAAAGAGGGCGGTGGCAAGGGCCGGAGTCCGGGCGCGGACAAGCGGTTCGATAAGAAGATGACACTGCTGCGCCAGCAGCTGTTCGACTGGCAATCCGATGCAAAGGAACCCGGCGAGTTCCTGCGCGGCGTCGTCAGCGACCTGTTCACCGACCAGGTCTTCGTCTTTACCCCCAAAGGCGATGTCCTCGACTTCCCGGTCGGCGCAACGCCTGTAGACGCCGCCTATCGCATCCACTCGGATTTAGGCCAGCACTGCGTTGGGGCGAAAGTCAACGGCAAGATCGTCCCGCTCACTTCGCATTTCAAGAACGGGGATATCGTCGAAATCCTGGCCCGCCCCAGCGCCAATCCCTCCCTGGACTGGCTCGCCTCGGCCAAGACCAGCCATGCGCGCACGAAGATCAAGGCATACTTCCGCAAACTGCGCTTCGCTGCGAATGTCGCACGGGGCCGGGAACTGCTGCAAAAGGAGTTGGAGCGCCTGCACCTCGATACCCGCCACCTGATGTCCCCGGAGGTCCTGAGCAAGATCGCCGAGCAGATGAACTCTCATGGGCAGGAGGACCTGCTGGCGGCTATCGGTTACGGGGACGCCCCGATCGGCTCGGTCGTGACGCGCCTGCGGGCACTGGCCCAGGAAGGGGCGCCTCACGAAGAGGCGCGCTCTTTCGAGCGCAAGGGGGCCAATACGGGCAAACTCCAGGTCGGGGGCGACCTGGAAGATATCGCCATGGTCCGTGCCAAGTGCTGCCAGCCCGTGCCGGGCGACGAGGTGGTCGGCTACATGACGCGCGGCAAGGGGATCGCCCTGCACCGGCATGGCTGCGCCAATGTCGCCCACTACCAGCAGACTGAGCCGGAGCGGCTGATCGAGGTGGACTGGAAACCCTCGGACCCGACCCAGCGCTACTCAACCGACATCAAGATCGAGCTTGTAGACCGTTTGGGCCTGCTGGAAGACATCGGCAAGTTATTCAGCGAGGTCAAGACGTTCATCCAGGCCATCCGCACGCGCTCCTACCCGAACCACACCGCCGTCATGCAGATCAGTTTCGATGCCGTGGACACCGACCATATCAACGCTATGATCACTCGCTTGCAGCGGCTCACGGATGTCATGGACATACACAGATTGGGTGCGAACGAAGACCCGGTGGATTAGCATTCATGTTCAGTATTCCGCGCCTGCCTCCCACGATGCAGCCGCCGAAATAAGGTGTATGTGCGAGCGAACGTTTCGGATTGTATCGGTGTTACAATATGGTAAAATACTTTGTGTCTTTATTCACAATGTTGCTTTGGATTGGGCATTGCTTTAGAATGGAAGAAGCCGCATGAGCAGACGAATGACGGAGAAGCTGGTTGCGACGGCGGGGCTGACCCGGATCTATGACAAGGTCATGGACAGGCAGCGGCTCGATGCCGCCGACGGGCTGACTTTGTACGAGAACCCGAACCTCAACGCGGTCGGGGCACTTGCCAACATCGTGCGGGAGCGGATAAACGGGGACAAGACCTATTACGTCCGCAACCAGCACATCAACTATACCAATGTCTGCAACAAGGGCTGCAAGTTCTGCGCTTTCTACGCGCAGAAGGGTGGGCCGGACCCGTATACCATGAGTATCCTGGATGTCCAGAACCGCCTGCGGGCGCACCTGGATGTTCCGATCAAGGAAGTGCATATGGTGGCGGGTATCAACCCCAAGCTGCCATATCAGTATTACTTGGACTTGCTGCGGGGTGTGAAAGCCATTCGGCCCGATGTACACATCAAGGCCTTCACCTGCGTCGAGATCGCCGAGATCCAGCGGCAGGCGAACAAGCCGCTGCCGGAAGTCTTCGCCGAGCTGAAAGAGGCCGGGCTGGACTCGCTGCCGGGCGGCGGCATTGAGATCCTTTCCGAGCGGGTCCACATGGAGCTGTTTGGGCGCAAGCTGTCGGGTGACCAGTGGATAGACATCTCCAAGGCGGCGGCGGCAGCGGGCCTGCCGCAGTACGCGACCATGCTTTACGGCCACATTGAGACGATCCCAGAGCGCGTCGAGCACCTGGTGAAGATGCGCGCTTTGCAGGATGAGACTGGGCATTTCGTGACCTTCACACCGCTCTCATTCCACCCCGAAGGAACGCAGCTTGCGGACTTGCCGCACCCGACCGGCGACGGCGACTTGCGGAACATCGCGATCTCGCGACTGATGCTGGATAACTTCCTGCACATCAAGACGTTCTGGATCATGAACACGCCCCAGGTCTCGCAGCTCGCCCAGTGGTACGGCGCGGACGACCTCGACGGCACGATCCACGAGTATGAGATCACTTACAAGGACGGCGAACAGGGCAACAAGCAGCAGGTCTTGACGCGGCCTCAACTGGTCAACCTCATCGTGGAGGCGGGGCGAACACCGGTCGAGCGGGACAGCTTCTACAACGAGGTCATCCAGCCCAATACTGAGGACGAGCTGAATGACCCCGTGCGCCACGACGAGGCGGCCCACAAGGCGGCGGCGATCCCGCTGGCGATGGCGAGTTAGTCCTGCGGCGGCGCAGCATACCGGATCTGGTGCCGGGAAGCGATTTCCAGAAGCCGGGCCATATCTGGCGGGCCGGCCGGTAGATCGCTCATCTCGGCGAAGAACCGCTCAAACCCGCCGGGCGTGATGACGGACAAGAACGTGCCGGGCGTAGAGCCGACGTTGCGGAAGGTGTGCAGGCTGCCCTTGGGAGCATGGACGCAGGTGCCCGGCGCGACCACAACGCGGCAGTCGCCGTCCTGAAACTCGAAGCGCCCGCTCAGGATATAGAACATTTCGTCCTCACGGCCATGTATATGCGGCGGTGGGCCGCCGCCGGGTGGGATGACGCATTGGAACAGCGAGAACGCGCCGCCAATCTGCTCCTCAGACAGCAGGCAGAGGTTGACGTGGCCCAAGACGGAGTATCTCGTTCCCTCGCCGGGAGCGATGAAGCTGACGCGCGGGCGCGGCGGTGCATCCAATTTGAGTGTGGTAGGCATGATGGGGCAATCGGTTCCTTTTAGTGATGCCCCCATCATGACAGAAGCGCCGGGAACGCGCTGTGAAGATTGTCACAATTTTGGAAAGGTGACCCGATGGCACTCTTGGAACGAGAACTAGGACTGACCGCCCCCCTTGAGAGCGGCATTGATGACATCGCCGACAAGGTCTACGCCGGCGAAAGGATCACCGGTGCGGATGCCCTGCGGCTGTTCCACCACCCCAATATCGTGGAGCTGGGGCAGTTGGCCGACTTCGTGCGGACGCAGAAGCACCCGGAGAACAGCGTCTCCTATATCGTTGGGCGCAACATCAATTATACCAATATCTGCTATGTCCGGTGCAGCTTCTGCAACTTTTACCGTATCCCCGGCGCAGAGGGGGGATACGTCCTGCCGCGCGAGACGATCTTCCAGAAGATCCAGGAGATGGTGGACGTCGGCGGCATCGAGATTCTGATGCAGGGCGGGCTGAACCCCAAGCTCAAGATAGACTGGTATGAAGACCTGTTCCGGGCGATCATGGAGCGCTTCCCGAACGTCATCCTGCACGCCCTGTCGCCCGCCGAGATCATCTACATCAAGAAGCTGAACAAGCTGACGATGGAGGAGACTTTGACGCGGCTGAAGGCCGCCGGCTTGCACTCGGTCCCCGGCGGCGGCGCGGAGGTGCTGACGGATCGTGTCCGGCAGTGGATCGCGCCCTACAAGGACTCGGCGGAGGAGTGGCTGGACTGCATGCGGGTCGCCCACAAGATCGGCCTGCGCGCATCGGCGACCATGATGTATGGCTCGGTGGATACCTTGGAGGACCGCGTGGAGCATTTCCAGAAGCTGCGCGACCTGCAGGACGAGTCGCTGGCCGGTGCTCCCGCCGCCTTCACAGCATTCATCGCCTGGAACTATCAGCCGGACGGAACGGAGCTTGGCGGCACGCGCGCTTCGGCCTTCGACTATATGCGGACCATTGCCATCTCGCGCATCTTCCTGGATAACTTCCCGAACATCCAGGCCTCGTGGGTGACGCAAGGGCCGCGCATCGGACAGCTTTCGCTGCGCTACGGCGTCAACGACTTTGGCAGCACGATGATGGAGGAAAACGTTGTTTCGACGGCGGGCTGCGTCTTCACCGTGCCCATCGAGGAGATCGAGCGTCTGATCACGGATGCCGGCTACGCCCCTCGCCGCCGCAATACCCGGTATGAGTATGTCGCCTAGTCTCGACGCCCCTTCTCTCACCTCGATACGTACGACTCCAAAGGCCGCCCTGAGATGGGTGGCCTTTGCTGTTCCGTACCTCGTCCTCCTCGTCGGCGCCTACTCGGTCTTCTGCGTCACCACGGATGATCCCTTCATCACCTACCGCTATGCGGCCAACCTGCTGGCTGGGCATGGGCTGGTTTTCAACATCGGCGAACGGGTGGAGGGGTTCTCCAGCCCGCTCCACCTGCTGCTCATGGCGGTTCTGCTGAAGATCGCTCCCTCCGTTGACATCCTCTTCAAAGCAAAGCTGCTGGGCCTGGGTCTGGCCGCGCTCGCCCTGTGGCAGACGGGGCGGCTTGCCCACGCCGTGGGCCTGTCAGCAGGCGAAAGTGTGCTGGCGCAGGTGATGGTCGCTGTCAATAACAACTTCGCACTGGCCGCTGTCAACGGCATGGAAACGACTCTGGCCCTGTGCCTGGTGCTCGGCTCCGTCCTGACTTTTGGGTGCGAGGTGGAAAAGCGCGGCGGCGTGTACTCGGCGGGCCTGCTCTTCCTAGCGCTTTTGGCGCGGCCCGATGCGGCGGTGCTGTTTGCCGCGCTGTTTGCTGTGCGGGCCTTCCTGACAGTGCGGAAACGGCTGCCATGGTGGGACTTGCTGGGCTGGGCTTCGGTGTTCCTGCTGCTTATGACGGGTCTGCTTCTGGCGCGGTTTGCTTATTACGGTCAGTGGGTGCCGAACACCTATTACGCCAAGCAGGTGACGTCGCAGTATGCCAGTCAGTGGGGACCGCTCTATTTGCTCCACCCGCTGTCGCCGATCCGAGTGGCCTGGGAGTATATCGAACTGCCCGTACCGCTCTGGTCCACGCAGTGGCAGGCGCTGGGCACAGTGGCTTTTTGGGGGCTGGGGGTGGTCGGCTGCGCGCGCCGAGGCGCTGGGTGGTGGTGGCTCATCCTGCCGTCCGTCGTCCTGGCACAGATCGCGTTCGTGCTGCACTTCGGCGGTGATTGGATGCCGGGCTGGCGGTTTGTGGTTCCGGTCCTGCCGCTTCTTGCGGTCCTCCAGGTGCAAGGCCTGCGCCGGCTGCGTGGGTCCAGGCCGCTGCATAGAGCCGCTGCGCCGGTCCTGGCCGTCGTGCTTTGGATCGTCTGCGCCGCCGTGTCGCCGCATGATCCCTGGTCGAATGCACGCTATTCGACGTCAAGCGCTGATCTCCTGGCGGCAGATAATGCGCTGGGACGTAAATGGATCGCCTCGAACCGTTATATCCATGACGTGCTGCCTCCGGGCAGCCTCATTGCTTACTCGGAGATGGGCTATGCCGGCTACAACAACTTAGATAAGAAATTCATAGATGTGCGCGGGCTGACCGATCTCGAGATCGCGCGTCTACCGGCGTCTTACAAAGGGACTTGGGGCGTGGACGACGAGCAGTGGATGTTTCCAGGCGACCCACTGTACCAGATCTTGAAACGACGACAGCCGACGGCTATTATCGCCTTCTCCCATCCCCCACAGATGCCCCCATCCGTCTTGGATCACTATTACCTCATCTGGAGCATCCAGGATCCACGCGACTCTATCGCGGTCATTGACCCTGCTCTCGTCTACCGCCCCCTGGATCAGATCCTAAAGAACCCTCCGCGTTAGCCGCTGTCACGAATCACGGGTGGAAAGCGGGTTGCTGGCGCATTTGTTCTGCGCCAGCAACAGGAGGACGTAGGAATGATCGCTACTTCGCCTTCTTGAGGATAGGCAGGCCGGTAAGCGAGTTCTCGGACACCTCGTAGCCTTCGGGCAGGGCGTCCATAGACCCATCTTTCACTTCCTTGGAAAAGAAATAGAGCTTGGTCTTGCCGTTGGCGGCGGCCCTCCCGTGCAGGAAGTACTCCGTGCCGTTCTTCTTGCTTTTGACGCTGAAAGCCATGTTCATGTCCTCTCTGGGTTTGCTGCGACCGGGTGTAAGACCCTGGCCGGTGGTTCCGCGCCCAAGTTCTGCATTTCCCGCCCTGATTCCTTCCCGCCGCCAAAGATTTTTTTGATATCACCAGGCAAGCTTTGACCCAGCCATCAGTCGTTTCCAGGGAAGACGCTCCAGGATACTGTCGAAGTGCAGGTCGCCACCGATCAGCCGACCCGCCGTGCGCGTCCCAGTGGGACTCTTGACCCCCATGGTATAGCAGACGCGGGGGAATTGGTAGAAGAACTTGGCGATGGAGAGGGCGGCGTCATGGTTCGCTCCCATCTCCTCCCGCAGCGTCTCGGTCCAGCGCGCCGCCTCACCCGTCGCGATGCTCTTTCCTGCCAGAGCGCCGGAGCGGCAGGCATAGGAAATGCCGTCGCCGAAGAGCGGGTTGACCAGTCCGGCGGCATCGCCCGCCAGCAGGACGCGCCCGTTCCAGGCCGTCACGGGTTCCGGGCCGCCCCAAATCGGCAGTGGGTGGCCATGGAACTCGATCTCCTCGCGCCGCACGGGCACGCCCAGGGCATCCAAGTAGCCGACGATCCAGCGCGCCAGCTCATCTTTGCTGGCCTCGCCCTTACCCTCTGCCGAGCGCCGCCCGAAGGTGCCCGCGCCGACTGAAAGGTGACCTGCCTTGGGAAAGACCCAGGCATAGCCCTGCTTCACCGCATATTCCAGGTGGGCGATTTCGGGCCTCAGCGTCTCGTGCCCCCGGCCCCACTCGTGCGGGATCTCGGCCTCCAGGGCGATCGCAAGCAGCCGCTGCTTGCGGAGGCCCGCCATACGCGCTACGGCCCCGTTCGCCCCATCCGCCCCAATGATGTGGGCGGCGTGGTAGACCTCGCCGCCCGTCGTCGTCACCCGAACCCGCGTCTCGCCGTCCGGCTCGACCAGCTTGACCGGGACACCATCGCGCACGTCACATCCCGCCCGCGCCGCCCGCTCGGTGAGGGCGTTGTCGAAGATGCTCCGCTGCACCATCCACAGGCTCATCGGCGGCTGGTCCGGGTCCGGGTTCAGCGGTGCGACATGGGCGTCCTCGAAGTCCCAGGTGTGCCGCAAGTGCGTGACGGTCGCCTCGACGAACGCCTCAGGGACGAGCTTTGGCAGGTCGCTTGCCACCGTCAGCGGGACGCCCCCGCCGCAGGTCTTGTAGCGGGGCAGGGTCTTCTTTTCCAAGATCAGCGTCTTCAGTCCCGCCGAAGCGGCCTCGTAGCCCGCGCAGGCCCCTGCCGGTCCTGCCCCGCAGATGATCACATCGTACTGGTCACTCATGCGCTTATTATACCTGCTTCAGCCGCAGGGCGATTGCCCTGGCTCCAGCTGGCCCACTATTGACAGCCTACCGGTTATTGACAGCCCGACGCACGCGTGTTATAGTACACGTTGTGACACCGTCCAAGCCGCTATAGCCACCGAGGAGAAACACCGCCATGTCCTTCGATCTCAGAGGCCTCCGCGCGTCTTCCATGCCGCTCGTGCCCATCCTTCTTCTGTCTGCCTTCGCTCTCCTGCCCCCGGCGGCCGGTGCGAAGAGTGCCGCCCATGTCAAGCACCCAAAGCCCACACCCGCTGCCCCAGCCCGCACACGGGATTCGAGGCCGTCTCTGCTGGCGGCTGGTACACTCGCCCCGGACTTCACGGTCCAGGACAAGATGGGCAGCCCCGTCAAGTTCTCCGATTACAAGGGGAAGGTCGTCGTCCTGGACTTCTGGGCGACCTGGTGTGGGCCGTGCCAGATGTCCCTGCCACACACCAATGAGGTCGCCAAGCAGTTCGCGGACAAGGGCGTGGTCGTGCTGGCCGTCTGCGTCTCGGACACCCAGGCCGCGTTCGACGGCTGGCTGCCGCAGCATCCGGAGTACGATGCGATCACCTTTGCGTTCGACCCGGCAAAGCGGGGTGGACCGCTTGGGTCCGGCCCCCTGTACCATGTCTCCGGAATCCCCACCCAGTACGTCATCGGCAAGGACGGCAAGGTGATCGTCAGTTTCGTCGGCTACGGCGGCCCGACGACGGACCTTGCCGACGCCATCACCAAGGCGGTAAGTGCTCCTGCCGCCCAGAGTGCTTCGGCACGCTAGGCACAACGACAAATGCCCCCGGCACTTCCAGTGCCGGGGGCTTCATATATTCCCTGGGCCCCCTAATGTGCCCGCCCGCTCCCCCGGTTGACGCCGCTGCCGCCATTCGGCCCGCGCTGGCCGTCTTGGTGCTGGTGGCTGATACGGGCGGCTTTGGCGCGTGCCGCGCGGGCCTCAGTCTTGGCGTGCTTGCCCTGCGCGGCCTCGGCGGGGCAGTAGATATGGCAGGCGCTGTGTTTCATCACGACGGCGATGATGTCCGGGTTGGAATCGGTCGCCTCGGCCAGCGCGCTGACAAAGTCGTTCGGGTCAGCGGTGTTCTCAGCGAACATTCCGTAGTGCATCGGGATGACCTCACGCGGCGCGATCTGGGCGGAAAGCTTGGCGGCGTGGATAGCGTCCATGTTACCCCAGCGCCCGTTGATGGGGACCAGCAGGACTTCCGGGCCGTACTCCTCGACGGCGGCGGCCAGGCCATCGTTGTACTCGGTGTCCCCGGTGATGTAGACTGAGACCGTGTCAGAATTGCTCCCCTCGTTACCGAACTCGAAGACGAAGCCCACGCTGTCGTCGCTGTGCTCGGCGGCGACCACATGAGCGATGAAGTTCGGGAAAGCCAAGGACTGCCCCGGCATGGCTGTGGTAATCTGCGAAGCCGGCACGCCCAGCTTGGTCAGGTGGTGGCACGAGGAGGGCGGGCAGATAATCGGGGCCTCGGGGTTCGCCTGTGCGATGGTCGGCGCGGAATGCGGGTCGGTGTGGTCCTGGTGGTCATGGGTCAGGAATAGATAGTTCAGCTTCACCTCTTTGGGCCGAACGGGGATGTCCACGAGCCGGGCCGCGTTGCCGTCGGCGTTCGCGCTGTCAGACAGATAGGGGTCCACGACGATGACATCGCCGGCATGGTCCTTGAAGGCAAACCCGCCCTGGCCGAGCCACTGGATCGCCACGCGGCCCGCTTCGACTTTGGCTTTGATCAACTTCTCCACAGAGTACCTCCTAAATAAAACGTGCGCCCTTAACGGACCTGCCGCTTTATTAGCGGTCGGAGTAGTGGAGTCCTGCTTTTGGGGTCAGCCTAAAAGTATGGATATGGGCATTGCCTTTTGCGGGTCCGTGCCGTCATAATGGGGTATCACTCGTCGTCAAGGAGAATGATCCATGACCGTTGCACTCGACAGGCCCCGATCCGCCCCGGAGGCCGCGCTGGAGCGGACCGACCGCTACCACGTCTCCGTCGAAGAATACAGCACCTTCAAGCGCACCGGCTTCCTAGTCGTGCGCGGCCTGGTCTCGCCGGGCGAGATCGCCGAACTGAGGCAGCATACCGAGGACTTGATGCAGGGGCGGCTGCCGGAACAGAACCGGCAGATGCGGGAGGGCGACAAGCCAGGGCACGGCGTCGCCGTACAAGGGCTGGAGGCGCCGCCGGCACATCTCTCGCCGGGCGAGAAGGCGCAGTATTTCCTGAGAATCCACATGCTGCACCGGCAGCTCGAGCTGCATGAGCGCTATATGCTGCACCCGCGTGTCCTGGATGTGCTGGAGTCCATCATCGGGCCGGATGTGCTGGCTTTGCAGACCATGCTATTCCTCAAGCCACCCGGGAAGCCTGGTCAGGGGTGGCACCAGGACAGGTTCTACATCCCGACTCACCCAGACACGCTCTGCGGCGCGTGGATCGCCATTGACGACACTGATGAGCTGAACGGTGCAATGTGGATGGCGTTGGGAAGTGGGAGCGAACCTGTTTACCCACCTCATGCCAGCCTGGGCTACGGCGCTTTTGGCCAGCGCGAGCTAGAGGGAATCAAGTACGTCGGAGGCGTCAGTGACCCCGACGATGAGAAGAACGACCTGTCGCGGATCGCCGATAAGTACCCGCAAGTCCTGGTCCCTGCCAAAGCCGGCGATGTCGTCTTTTTCAACGGCCACATCCTGCACCGCTCCAAAAAGAACTGGACTGAGGACCGCTACCGAAGATCGTTCGTCTCCCACTACTGTAACGCGCGCTCGTTCACGCAGTGGGGCGGTGATGGGGCGCAGACCGTGGACCCGATCACGGGCATGACGAACGGCGCGCACGTCCTGGCGCGCGGCGACACGCACCTGCCGTTCGCCCAGCCAAGGTTTGGCACGTTCTGTGCGGCCTTACTTTCGCCTGACCAGCGTCGGAGCCAGAGCGAAGCGGCGGCTGCGATGATGATGGGGGACATGGACAGTGGCCTGATGGGCGTTGCCCCCGCCGACCCGGACCGGAAACACGATCACAAATAGGCCAGAAAGCAGGACTGAATCCTTGCTCACACGGGCTGAGACGTGCCGTTCGTGGCTGCCGTTCAGCTTGTCGAAAGCTGTACAGAGCGCTGCAGGCCGGGCTTGGGGATCGGGCAGTACGGGTCTCCGTCCGCCGCGAATACTCGTAGGCGATGTCTGTCTCGGCATTTTCGGTTTACGATAAGAAAAAGCCACCCCTCGGTGGGGACGGCGGCGTGGGGGACAGGCTATTTCCTGCTGATGGCTTGGCGGAATTCCTCATCGTCCCGGACGCCCGCGAATTCGGGCCGCGCGAGAAAGAGGGAGGTCATGTCTCGGTCGTCATGGGTGCGTGCCTCCCGGAGCAGGGCCAGAGTGCGCGGCCGGTCTTGCGTCAACTGCCAGAGCGTGGCGGCGTGCATCAGCCAGCCCCAGCCGCCGTCCTGGCCGCCGGTCTCGGCGTTCGCCTCCCACAGCGGCAGAGCTTGATCGTGCCGGTCGCCGTTCACCAACTGGCAGGCGAAGTTGTGCCGCTCGCCGCGCATCCACCCGTCCCGGCCCCAACCCTTTTGCTCGGCGGCATTCAGCAGCGCCGTCATCTCCGCGACGTGCGATGCGAACGCCGCTTCGTCTCCCGTGCGATGCGCCAGGCCGATGTCGTGACCGAGTGCCTT
>JANLUQ010000459.1:0-3959 GCA_031363565.1 Armatimonadota bacterium
CATTGGTGTTTTTGTTGGGGGGTTACGGGGGGCCTGTCGGGGTTTTACGGGGTGCCTGGCGGGTTCTTACGGGGTGGGGGGGGGGGTAGTACGGGGTGTGGGGGGGGTTAGTAACGGGTGTCGGGGCGGGTAGTAACGGGTGTCGGGGCGGGTGGTAACGGGTGTCGGGGCGGGTAGACGGGTAGAGCCACGGGTTGAAACCCGAGGCTCCGAAAAGCCCAGCGTCCAGGGGACGCAAGAGAGAGCTACATCCTCCGGTCTTCCGTCGCCGCGACGGTGGGCATTCCTCAGCTCGGGTTTCAACCCGTGGCTATGGCTAGAAAGCAATCAACATGTACGGAGCGACGAAAGAGCGGCTGACGCGGGAGTTGGAAGGCATCCAGGAAGCGGGGCTGCACAAGAAGGAACGGGTCATCACGACCCCGCAGGACGCCCATGTCCGGGTCGGGGATGGCGGGCCGCTGCTGAACCTGTGCGCGAACAACTACCTTGGGCTGGCGGAACACCCGGAGGTGCTCGGCGCGGCACACGCCGCCCTGGACCGGTGGGGCTACGGGCTGGCCTCGGTGCGCTTTATCTGCGGGACGCAGGGAGTCCATAAAGAGCTGGAAGCGAGCCTGAGCGCGTTTCTGGGGACGGAAGATACCATCCTCTATGGGTCCTGCTTCGATGCCAACGGCGGGCTGTTCGAGACCTTGCTGGGGGCGGAAGACGCGGTGATCTCGGATGCACTGAATCACGCCTCCATCATTGATGGTATTCGGTTATGCAAGGCGCAGCGGCTCCGCTACTCCAACAACGACATGGCGGACTTGGAGGCACGGCTGAAGGAGGCGTCCGGGGCGCGGACGCGGCTGATCGCTACCGATGGCGTGTTCTCGATGGATGGCACCATCGCCAACCTGCCGGCGATCTGCGATCTGGCCGAGCGCTACGACGCCCTGGTCATGATAGACGACTGCCATGCGACAGGGTTTCTTGGCAAGACGGGGCGCGGGACGCACGAGTACCACGACGTCATGGGCCGCGTAGACATCTTTACCGGGACATTGGGCAAAGCATTGGGCGGGGCAAGCGGCGGCTACACCAGTGGGCGCAAAGAGGTCGTGGACCTGCTGCGGCAGCGGTCCCGCCCATACCTGTTCTCCAATTCGCTTGCGCCGCCCATCGCCGCCGCCTCTCTGAAGGTGCTGGAGATGCTGTCGGGTTCGACCACCCTGCGCGACAAACTGGAGGAGAACACCCGCTTCTTCCGGCAGGGTATGAGCAAGCTGGGCTACGAGATCGTGCCCGGCACGCACCCCATCGTGCCGGTCATGCTAGGCGATGCATCGCTTGCGGGCCGGGTGGCCGAGGCGATGCTGGCACACGGCGTCTACGTCATCGGCTTTTCCTATCCGGTCGTGCCGCAGGGTAAGGCGCGCATCCGCACGCAGATCAGCGCCGCCCACTCGCGCGAAGACCTGACCTTCGCCATCGAGGCATTCGGGGCCGTCAGGAAGGAGCTGAGCCTGTGACAGACACGGTCAGGGCCGCCGTCATCCCCGCGCCGGGCCAGCCCGTCGAGGTCCGCCGCTTCGCCCTTCCCGACCTGGAGCCGGGGGCAGTCCTGCTGAAAACATTGGCCTCGGAGGTCTGCGGGACCGACGTCCACCTGTGGCACGGGCGGCTCGCGGGCGTCCCCTACCCGCTCATCCCCGGCCATATCAGTGTCGGCGCAGTGGAGGCGACCGGCGGGCCGGTGGTTGACATCGAGGGCGTCCCCGTCATGCCGGGCGACGTGGTCACCTTCCTGGACGTCATCGGGACCTGCTACAACTGCTGGTACTGCCTGGTCGCCCACCAGACCACCCGCTGCCCGCACCGGCGCGTCTACGGCATCACACTCGGTGCGGACGATGGCCTGCTCGGCGGCTGGTCGGAGCGTATCTACCTCAAACCGGGCGTCAAGATCGTCCGGCTGCTCCCCGACGTGTCCCCCGAGCTGTGGATCGCCGGCGGCTGCGGCCTGCCCACCGCCCTGCACGCCGTGGATCGGGCGGAGATCCGGCTGGGCGACCGCGTGGTCATCCAGGGGGCGGGGCCGGTGGGCCTGAGCGCCTGCGCCCTCGCCGCCGCCTCCGGCGCAAGCTGGGTGGGCGTCGTGGACGCCGTCCCACATCGCCTGGAAGCCGCCCGATGCATGGGCGCGGACGCC
Source organism: Armatimonadota bacterium (assembly GCA_031363565.1). Taxonomy (GTDB): domain Bacteria; phylum Armatimonadota; class Armatimonadia; order Armatimonadales; family Capsulimonadaceae; genus JANXMY01. Next base: position 2,198 of record JANLUQ010000459.1, read on the forward strand.
CTCATCCCCCTGGACGCCGACACGACCGACGCCGTGCGCCGCGCGACGGGCGGGCGCGGCGCGGACGTAGTGATCGAGGCCAGCGGCAGCCCCGCCGCCGTCCCGCAAGGCTGCCGAATGGCGCGCGACGGCGGGCGGTACGTCGTGGTCGGCCAGTACACGGACAACGGGACGGCGGAGATCAACCCGCACTGGGACATCAACCGCAAGCACCTGGAGATACGCGGCTGCTGGGGCGTGGACTTCAGCCATATCTGGCGCGCGATGGAGGCACTGTCGCGGCTCGGCGACCGCTTCCCCTGGACGGCCTTGATTTCCCGCCGCTACGGGCTGGACGAGGCGGGGGAGGCGCTGGCCGCTGTCGAGTCCCGGTCGGTGGTCAAGGCGCTAATCGTGCCGTGAGGCGGTCCGGCCACTTCGCACGCCGAATAGAGTATACTTAGCCTGCAAGGGGCCAAGGAAGGCACAAAGGCTCATGGATGACGTCCCTATCCCTCAAAACCTGGTCCACGGCCCGCAGTTCGGCACTCGATGAGATCGAGAACGCCCATGCCAGCGTCGGCGGGAACGCCCGTGGGCGGCGCTATGCCACACAGCAGATCAACCACGCTTATGCCGTGCTGCTATCGTCGCAGTTCCAAGGCTTCTGCCGCGACTTACATTCAGAGTGCGTGGACCATCTCGCGCGCTCCGTCAATCCGGCATCTTTAGAATCTGTCTTACGCATCGAGTTCGGCCAAAACCGCAAAGTTGATCGTGGGAACCCTAATCCGGGAAACATCGGGGCGGATTTCAATCGTTTTGGGCTGGTCTTCTGGGATGACCTCAAAGCACATGATGCCCGGAACACTACCAGGCGCATACGCCTCGATAAGCTGAACGATTGGCGCAACGCAATCTCCCATCAGGATTTCGACCCGGCTAAACTCGGGGGGACATCCGCCCTGCGCCTTGACACCGTTCGCTCCTGGCGACAGGCTGTGCATCACCTCGCCGTCTCATTTGACGCCGTCATGTATGCACATATGAACTTTTTGGCGGGTAAGCCGCCGTGGTAAAGGGTCTGGTCTCTGATGAGTAGCCAAAAGAAGCAGCAAACCGACAACCGGCTGAGAGTCGGCAGCCAAGTGTATTTCGTTTTCGGCAGGAGCGTCATGAAGGGCATCATCACTGAGGACCGGGGGGCGATCGGGGCTGGGGGGCGGCGCTTGTTCCGCGTCGAGGCGCCCTTCGGCCCAGACGAGCCGCCGCTCATCGGGGAGTTCCCGGCGGAGGCTCTGCAACCGGCCTGACGCGGCATTCCTGGTCAGACAGGGAAAAGTACAGGGGAGGCGCAGTTTACTGCGCCTCCCCTTTCGTTTCGGCGGTTTCCCCCGAAGCCGGAACGCGTTCCGAAGGCCTTTGTCTCAGAAGACGTTCCGAATGTGCGATCAGCTCGTTGGAGCGGCGGATCGCTTTGTCCGCGCGCCTCAGCCGTGCCTCGGCCTGTGCGATACCATTCTCGATTTTGCTTACGAGAAGAAGCGTTTGGTAAAGGTCCGTCCCCTCGGTCGTTGCGCTGTCACCTCGCACCACAGGCGGCGCTGAACGGAGAAAGGGCTACGAACGCAGGAACGCCAGCAAATCGGCGGTCAGGCGGCGATGCAGCATCAGCGGGTGGCGCGCTGGCCCCTCGTGGTGATCCGCGATCGTCAGTCGGACTCCAGGCTCGGTACGACGAGCCATCCTTCGGCACGTCCGCTGTAGATCAGCTGCTCGGTGG
>JANLUQ010000469.1:0-3208 GCA_031363565.1 Armatimonadota bacterium
CCCAAATCCACGACCAGCGCGCAGCCGCCAAAGCGCATGGGGATGGGCGGGCTGACCGTAACATCCGCATAGCCGTGCGCGGGGACCGTCGCCGCCACGGGGACTGAGCCGGTCTGGGCGATCCTGAAGACGTGCGGTGTCCAGACATCGCCCGGCACCCCCCGCGTCCCATACGCGATCACCTCCACCCGCCCCATCGCGTTAAGTACGTGGTCGCCGTCATTCAGGATCTGGAAGGTCCACGTCGGCTTGTCGCCAGGCCGTAGGATGTTTCCGGGGACACTGCCCCCGACGAGCTGCACCGTATAGGCGGGGCTGCCGGTCAGCCCGAAGGCCTGGGCGTAGCCAGGCATGGCCGCCCCCGTCACCATCTGCGCCCGGCTCAGTTGGGCGGGGGCCAGCAGCGCCAGGGCGCAGAAGAGCCGGGCCATGTGCCGGCAAAGCGGAGTCGTCATGGATTGTATTCCAGTCTGGTGTATGATACAATGGCCACAGAGTGTTCGCCATGATAACACGTCATGGGAGCACTGTCAACTCAGTCTTACCTTTGTGTCACAGCAGATGTGACACTGTGACACAACCGGATGGAACCATGTACGAGAAAGCTCTCGCCCTCTGTGTCCTGCTGCTGGTGGCCCTGACGCCCTTAAAGGGGCAGGCCCAATCGCTGACCTACAGCACGTCCTGGATCGGCAACACATTCGGCGGCGCGGTTACCCCCGGCCTGCCCTACCATAAGCACGTCCAGATCAGCGCTGATGACGTTTTCGTCGCCCCCGACGGCACTGTCTACACGGACACGGGCTGGGACGAGAACGGCTACGAGGCTGGCTTCTATCGCGACGGCGACGTGCGCGGGGCTTTGGAAGAACTCAGCCACGGCTGGGGCCGGGGCGGCGGCGCGGCGGTGACGGTCGGCGACCGCTATGTCTACGCTGCCATGACCCAGAGCGGCGACGACGGGGCGAACAAAAACCTGAACGCGAACAGCCGGCGCCAGTACCCCGACCCGAAGACGCTCTGGTACTGCATCCGTCGCTTTACGCGTGATGGCCGCTCCGCCCCGTTCCCGTCCGGACTGGGCTGGAAGAACGACATGCTCCTTGTCAACCCGGCGGAGCAGGACGCGCGGGGACATTACCCCGACATGGCCGTCAAAGGCCTAGCGGCGGACGCGCGCTTGCTCTACGTCAGCGACCCGGCCCACGGTCAGGTGCGCGTCTTCGACGCCGAGACTCTGGCCCCGCTCGCCCGGTGGCCGTGCGTCCGTCCGGGCAAGCTCGCGCTGGGCACGGCGGGGCGGCTCTGGGTCCTCCAGTCCGGGACGGGGCCGGAGCGCCGTATCCTCTGCCTAGATACGCGCACCGGTGCGGTGGTGCCGCGCCAGATCACCGGGCCGCCGGGCTGGGACCCGCAGGGCATCGCCGCTGACCCTCTCGGGCATGTGCTGGTCGCAGACAGCGGGCCGGACCAGGACGTCAAGATCTACAGCGTCCATTCGGTTTCCTCACGGACGCGCACCGGCCTGCGGACGTTCGGCGTCCGGGGCGGCCTGCTGGCCGCGCCGCTGGGGCTGGTCGGCGCGCAGCGCTTCAACATGCCGGTCGGGGTGGGGCTGGACCGCCGGGGCGGGTTGTACGTCTACTCGCGCGGGTCGGTCGCGGGCGGCGGGTCGGTGATCGAAGGCTACACACAGTCCGGCGCGCTCCAGTGGCGGCTGCTCGGCCTGGAGTTCATTGACTGCGCCGAGCCGGACCCCGCCTCCGAGAGCGACGTCTACACCAAGGAAGAACACTTCGTCATGGATTACGCCCGGCCCGCCGGGCGGCAGTGGACGTACCGAGGCTACACCGTCAACCGCTTCAAGCACCCCGACGATGCGCGTCTGCACACCGGGGCGACCTCGGCTTTTGTCCGCCGCATCGCCGGCAAGCGTTTTCTGTTCACGACGGACATGTATTCGGCCGAACTGGCCGTGTTCCGGTTCCAGCCCGGCACGGACGGTGAAACAGCCATCCCTGCCGCCCTATTCGCCAAAGGCCATTACACGCCCGAGGACAAGTCGGTCTGGCCTACTTTGCAGCCGGTCAAGGGCGAATGGCTCTGGCGTGACACGGACGGCGACGGGAGGATGCAGGCGGGCGAGTTCGCGCAGCCTGGCACCGGCAAAGACGCGCCCAGTGGGTGGGGGTGGAGCGTGGACAGTTCGGGTGATGTCTGGCAGGCGACGGACCGGGAGGGCCTGCGCGAGTTTCCCTGCCTCGGCTTGGACACGCACGGCAGCCCGCTCTACTCCTATGCCTCCCTGAAGACGACCCCGATGCCCGCGCCGTTTGTCGAGTTGTGCCGGGCCGAATATGTGCCCGAGACCGACACGATGTTCCTGAGCGGCTACACCGCCGACCACCCCCATAAGGGCGGCGAGTGGGGGGCGGTGGGAACTGAAGTGGTCCGCTACGACCATTGGCTCCGGGGTGGGTCCAGACCCGCCCTGCGGATCGTGCTGCCCTATGACGGCAAAAAAGACGCGCAGGTCTATATCAAGGCCATGTGCGTCGCCGGGGATTATGTGTTCGCCGCCGAGAGCCGCGACCCGGAGCGCGTGTTCGTCTATGATGCACGCACCGGTACGCTCCAGGGGACCATGCAGCCGGGCGAAACTGTCGGCAGCAGCAGCGGCTGGGTGGATACCCCCTATGGCATCCGCGCCACCCGGCGCACGACCGGGGAGTACCTGGTTTTCGCCGAGGAAGACCTGGACGCCAAAGTCCTCCTCTACCGCTGGACGCCGCCCGGTCCAGCCGGGCGCTGAAGCGGCATGATCTATGCAGTGCGATATGATAGAGCCGTGCGATTGAAAGGAAATCGAAACGTGTCTCTTCTACCAACATGCCAGGCAAAGCGGCGAACGTCACATCTCCTGCCACTGCTGGCTGCCCTCATCCTGGGCAGTCTGAACATTGCCTGGGCTGACGAGGCCAAGCCCTTCCTGCACCCCTTGTTCACCGACGACGTGGTCTCGCAACGCGGTGTTGCCGACCAGATCTGGGCTGGACCACGCTGGGCAACCCCGTCAATATGGCCCTGAACGGCAAGGCGGCGCGCGTCATCGCATTGCGAGACCATATCGTCGGTGAACAAGGGGTACAGGAAGGGCTTGGCCTCGTCAGCCCAGGCAATGTTCAGACTGCCCAGGATGAGGGCAGCC
>JANLUQ010000394.1:0-2790 GCA_031363565.1 Armatimonadota bacterium
AAAAGCGAGTTGATGGACTGGTAGCCGACGCCCGGCACGGTGAAGATGGTCTCGACGACAAATGAGCCGGACAGGAGGTAGCCGAACGAGACGCCAGTCGTGGTCAGCACGGGCAGGAAGGCGTTCTTCAGGGCGTGCTTGATCAAGACAGTCATCGGCGACAGGCCCTTGGCACGGGCGGTGCGGATGTAGTCCTGGCGCAGTGTTTCGAGCATGGAGGCCCGCGTCATGCGCCCGATGAGGGCGGCGGGCCGGGCGGCCAGCACGATGGAGGGCAGGATCAGGTTCGATGGCTCGCCCCACCCCGCCACGGGCAGCCAGCCCAATTTCAAGGCGAAGACGAGAATCAGGATCGGTCCCAGCACGAAGTTCGGCAAGGTCACCCCGACCAGGACGCTCGACATCAGGAAGCGGTCCAGGAAAGTGTTGGGCCGCAGCGCGGCGGCAAGGCCCACCGCGACCCCGACAGCCAAGGCGAGCACGATGGCACAGGTCGCCAGCAGGGCGGTGTTGGGCAGGCCGCGCTTGAGGAAGTCCGTCACCGGCTCGCGCGTGTAGTAGGACTTGCCCAGGTCGCCGTGGGAGGCATCCCAGAGGTACAGGCCATAACGGGTCAGCGGCGGCTTGTCCAGCCCGAACTCATGGCGGATATGGGCGATGGTCGCGGGGTCCGAGTGCTGCCCCGCCGCAAGCTCGGCGGGGTCGCCGGGTGCGAGGAAGGCGATAAAGAAAGTGATGGTACAGACGGCCCAGATCGAGAGCAGGGCCAGCCCGACGCGCTGTAAAAGGAAACGTGCCATAGTGGTATCTTAGGGGTTCGGGTGTCTCAATGGGTCAGCGTCACCCGCTTGTAGGGCAGGTGCCCCATCAGGCAGTCGTCCAGGCCCTGGACGCGGGGGCTGACAAGTTCCGGGTCCACGGGATAGTAGAGCGGGATGCGGTCCGGGGCGGCCCCGGCGATCTGCGCCGCCTTCCGGTACAGGGCGGTCCGCGTGGCCGGGTTCCGCTCCGTGTCGGCACGGGTGCACAGGGCATCAAACGCCGGGTTGTGGTATCCGGTGTGGTTCTCGGGGCTTTGGGACGACAGCAGCAGGCTGTAGAAGTCCTGCGGATCGAGGTAGTCCGCATACCAGCCCAGGACGAAGCACGGGACGCTCGTGTTTTTATTGATTGCGGCGATCATCGAGCCGAGTTCCATCTGGCGGACGCTGACGGTGACGCCCAAAGTCTGGCTGTACATCTGGCGCAGGACATCTACGGTCTTTTCGGAAAGCGGGTTCTTCTCGTTGCCGTAGATCTCCAGCGGCGGCAGTCCGCGCCCGCCGGGGAAGCCGGCTGCCGCCAGCAGGCTTTTCGCCTTCTCCGGGTCGTAGGGGATACCCTTGTAGTTCGGGTCGCCGCCGGGGATGCCTTGGGGTAACAGGTCCGGGGCAGCCGGGTAGACGCCCTCGGTCACGACATCCACGATCTTCTTCTTGTCGGTCGCGTAGGCGAAGGCCTGGCGGACGCGCGGGTCCTTGAAGGGGGGGTAGGCGGTTTCGTTGAGGCCCAGATAGTTGATGCCGGCGCGCGGCCAGATCTTGATCTGGTCTTTAAGCTTCGGGTCCTTCCGGTCGCTGTCCAAGTCGCCCACTTGCAGGCCGCGCATGATGTCTATTTGACCATCGGCGAACTCGGCGTGGCGCGTGGTGGGGTCGAGGAGGATGCGCTGGACCTGCCCGGCGATTTTGGGAGCGCCGCCCCAGTAACCCATAAAGGCGTCCATGTCCACTTCCTGATCTTTCAGGAAGCGGGTAATCTTGAATGCCCCAGATGCCGCACCCGCCTCGGCGTCGGCCTCGGTCAAGGGGCTGGTCCCCGCCTTCTCGGCGATCGCCTTGCAGACGACCCAGCCGGTCGGGTAGGTGAGCGTATCTATCCAGTAAGCCTTCGGCTTGGTGATGGTGATGGCAAGCGTCTTCGGGTCCAGGACCTTGACGCCTTTCAGCACGGTCGCCTTGCCATTGAAAACGTCCAAGGCACCCACAATGTCGCCGAGATATTGGGCAGCGACCGGGGAAGACAGCTTCGGGTCCAGGGCGCGGCGCAGGCCGTAGGCCACATCCTCGGCGGTGACAGGCATGCCGTTCTGGAACGCGGCGGGGCGCAAATGGAAGGTATAGGTGAGGCCGTCCTTGCTGATGTCCCACTTCTCGGCCAGGCAGGGCACGACCGTGTTGGCCGGCCCGTACTGGACCAACCCTTCATAGGACTGCTGGAGCATCTGGTTGGTCTCGACATCCTGGCACATGGCCGGGTCGAAGGTGACGGGGGCGGTCACCATGGCGACGCGCAGGACATTCCCATCCCCAGCACTGGACGTGCCGCTGTGATGACCGCAGCCGGTCAAGGCCAGCAGGACGGGGAGCAAGGGGAGGATGAGGCGAGCGGTTGAAAACCGCTCGCTGGGAGAGGCGTCCTGCGGACGATGAGAAAACCCCTCCCACACCCGGAGGGTGCTTGTCCTAGCGAGAGGATTTTTAACCCCTCGCCCGAATGCGCGAAACATGGCACGTCTTTCTATCAGGTCGGCCTAGCGCGCGGGTCGGCCTAGCGCGACGCTGCGAGGGTGAGGTGTTTATAGGGGAGGTGCCCCATCAGGCCGTCATCAATACCGGAGACATAGGGCTTGAGCAGCTCGACATCCTGCTGATAATACAGCGGAATCATCGGCACATCATCGGCAGCGATACGGGCGGCCTGCCGGTACAGCACATTTCGACCGGCGGGGTCCTGCGAGACATCGGCGGC
>JANLUQ010000395.1:0-7164 GCA_031363565.1 Armatimonadota bacterium
TTACGGCGGGGCGTTTACGGCGGGGCGTTTACGGCGGGGCGTTTACGGCGGGGCGTTTACGGCGGGGCGTTTACGGCGGGGCGTTTACGGCGGGGCGTTTACGGCCCAGTCACAGCCCGGGCGTAACATCGGTTATTCGTGAGAGCTATGCCGTTCACATGGTTGCTTTTGAACGCCATTAGCATGATGAACATCCATACCAGCAAATATACATGTGAACGACGGCAGCAGGTGTAACGGGGGCGGATAAGCATTGCCGGTATGATCCCGTATTTCCCGCCGCCCTGTCGCGTGTGGCGGTGTTTCGGTGCCGCCTCAGTACCATGGCGGCGGGGGCGGGACGCGGTCCTGTTCCATGACGACGGTGGTGCCTTCGGGGCTGGTCAGGAGCCATAGCCGGTCCACGCTCTCCAGCATCATCTTCATGCCGTGACCGAGGCTGCCGGCCGTGGTGTAGCCTTTGGAGAGGGCCGCACGGGGCAGGTTCTCCACGTTGATGCCCTGCCCGTGGTCGCGCACCCAGACTTGTACGGTCCCAGCCCCATCCGTGGAGACGCTCCCCTCGCCGCCCCCGCCATGAACGGCGGCGTTCATGGCCGCCTCGCTGACGGCGGTGATCAGGTCCTGCCAACGCTCATCCGCCAGTCCTTGCGCTAGGGCGGCCTGCTTGGCGGCGTGGCGGAGGTCCCACAGGCCGGACGCGCGGGAGAGGGGAATTGCAGGGCCGGCGTGGGGGAGCGGGACCGGGAGGTCAGCACGCGAGTCGCACAGGTGCAGGCGGCCGCCCGTCACGCTCGCAAGGACGTCGCGCAGGAAGACGCGCTGCTTCCGGTACTCGGCTTGCAGCTTCTGCTCCAGCCGGACATGCTCTTCCAAGTGGTCGCGCACCTCGTACTGCCACCGACGCGCCCCCAGCGCAGACTGGGCGGCGTGGACTAATGTCGCCACCCGCAGGGGGCGCTCCAGCAGGGTCGTGTTGCTTAGTGCGTCCAGTGCGTCCGATGGGCGCCCCTTCCTCGACGATTCCCGGCCACCGCTGGTCAGGATGATGATGGGCAGATCCGACCAGGGCGGCTGCTGGGCCAGTGATCCCTGGAGCAGACGCAAAGAATCAGGCGTCAGGGCCTCACTCGCGATCAGGGCCGCTCCCGCTCCCGCCGCGATCTCCCGGCACAGGGCATTCATATCGGCGCACATCTCGGCCGACAGGCCCGCGCCCAGCAGCGCCGCGCCCGCGAGGGCGGCGTCCCGCCCGGTCGGCGCGAGGATGAGGATGCGCTTCTTCAGCAAGGACTCGCCGCTCAAGTCCGAGGCATCAGTTCTCACGTAAAGATCCTTCGGGGGTGCCCTCTCCCGTGCCGTCCCTGACTGCCATGAGCGTCTTGTCATAGACGGGAACGCCGGTCAGGACTCCCTGGAAAGTGTTGAGCGGCTCGCCGACGCCGATGCCCTCTGGGCCACCTAATGTCAGCCGCCGGATCGCGTACTCGTGCGGACCCGCGCGCCGCTTGAAGACGGAGAGCGCTTTACGCACCTCGCCGGCAAACTCATAGTACCGGAAGAGCAGCACGTTGTCCGCAAGGTAGCTGACATCCACATCACCGGTCACCGAATCGCCCAGAGATTGGCCTTGGCGCAGGCACTGGAGCGCCAGTGTGGTCTTGCCCGTGCCAGGATAGCCCTGAACGAGATAGAGCCGGCTGCACGGCAGGCCACCGCCCAGAACATTATCCAGACCTTCGATCCCGGTCGCCGCCCGGTCGCCCTTCGTGTCCGGCCCATCGGCTCGGATCGGGGCCTCTGTCGTTCCGGCCCCGGCGTCGTCCTTATAAAACATATTCCCTGTGTTCTCGTTCTGGATACTCACGTCTGTCCTCAGTCTAAGATGGTTCCCCAATGCTTTGGGACTCAATCCTACCGGCCTGTCTTCAGAGGAAAGGCCCGACGAAACGCACTTCCCCGGCGACTACGACACCGTGGGCAGAGGCGACGGGCAGTAGGGTGACGCCCCCCCTCGACGGGCGGTGGGGTGGGAACGGGAGCACTGGGCCGGATGTCCGAGGCGACCGATGGGAAATCGAACCGGAAGCGGCCCAGACGGTGCCACTGGCCCCAACCCTGGCGCAGGTCTCTTAAAGCAGTCTTCACGAAAACAGTCTTCACGCCCGCCGTGCTCGCCACCTGATAAGCCGCGCGGGCGGTCCATCCTGGTCCCGGCGTCCAGCGGACGGACACGTCCCAGGCACCCGCTGCTGGCAGGGCGGCCTACCGGTGTACCGAACCGGGCGGTCTCAGCCCGCGCGTGGCGGTTTTGCACCAGAGCGCCCGCGAGCCGTCGGGCAGGGTCTTCGCGGCCTTGGCTTCTTCCTGCTGCCATAGAGGCAGGCAGTGTGCGCGAAGTTCGGAGCCGGCACTGGAATCCCTCCGCGTCTCGGTTATTGGGGCGATCTTCCATTGCAGTGCCGGCGTCTCTTTGGATCACAACCCATTTGAACCACGCCCACAGGAGGGGGCGGACAAAAGAAGGGTCGGGGCCAACTGCTCCGGCCTTTTCCTGCACACTGTCCAGATTTGTAACCTGGCGTCAACCTGCCGGGCGTTTGGTCCGGCCTTTAGGGGGGAATAAGAATAGCACGTGGTCGGTGATGGCAGCGTAAAAGACAATTAGCCGAAGACAATATCATAAAGTAGCGAAGCGGACGCAAAGGGAAGGCCGAGGGCAGTGCTACTGCCCCCGGCCCTTACTTTGTCTTTTTTGCCGGACTCTGTCGGCCTTGCCGGGTATCATAGCGCGGATGGTCACGATCTACCACAACCTCGATCCCGAAGCGGCGCAGCGCCTGGCCGATCCCACGTTCCAGGGGCAGGACCGGCCCGAGGCACGGGGCCTGGAACTGGCTGCCGTCGTCTGGGATACGGACGATGCAGGCGAGGCGTTCGACCGCGTGATCCACCGGGACGGCGAAAACTGGACCGACGGGGCGGAGGTAACCTCCTTCGGCGATCCGCGCGGACGGCGCTCTTCGCAGGAGGGCGACGTGTTCGTCACGGGCGACGGCCTGGCCCATCTGGTCCTCCCGGTCGGCTTTCGTATCCTGCCCGGCCTGCATCTGCCGTTCCTGCCCTGAGCGGCGGCGTGTGGGTGCTCATCGGGCATCCGGCGGTTTGACATAGAAACGATAGATGTGCCTCTTCTCGGCGATGACGTATTGCGCCGTGGAAAGAGGGGGAAAAACAAAGGGCTGGAACAGCTTCAAACTCTGGCATTCATCCAGGGGGAACGGGCACCGTTCCGGGGTATCGTTCCAGCCCTGAATGAGAACGCCGCCTGGGCGCAGGCTCTGGAAACACCCCTGGAAGGCCGCCTCGACGCGGGGCCTTTCGTCAAGCCCCCACCCAAAGACCCCGTTGCAGATGATCAGGTCAAGCCCGCCTTCCTCGAAGTGGTGCGTGATGTTCTCCAGGCTGTCGGTGATGTGCTTCCTCGCCCCATACCTGCTTTCCCTGGGATCTATCTCCAGCGTCTGAAAATCCTGATCCTTGAAGATCGTGTTGTACCCGCTCGTGTACCAGGCGCAGCCGACAAACAGGATCTTGGAATACTGCGGCGCGGAAACGAAGTAGGGAAAGATCTTGTCCTCGAGGACGCGCCGGTCTTCCGTGTGCTTGTACCGGTCTATCCCCAAGGCCAGCGGGACACCCCGAAACGCACGCTGTATGCTTCTCACGAAACGCGGTGTGTGCATTTGAATCCGCTCCCTTCTTTTTCTTTTCTCTTATCGCGCCAACGGGGAATGCAAAAAGATGGCTCATCCCTGCGCTATCGCGGACATGAGCCATCTTTCGGCAAGAGACGGGCGATGATGAGCGAAGCCTGCAGTGATGAGCAAAGCCTGACGCGAACGCTCACTGAGCTGCACCGTCACCCAGTTTCCGACCGCTTCCCATCGCGGTTGACGTGCTCTAGGTTAGAGATACGTCTTTCGGAGAGTATACCCCCCTCCTTCGGCGTTTTCAAGGGTCCGAGACGGTGATGCCGATTGATGAGCATGGCACTACCATCTCCGATGCAGCAAACTGCGGGGTATCAGAAAGGGTGCGGCGGCAAGCCGCCACTGGGAAGTGGCCGCTGAGATAGCCACCAGAATCAGATAAAGAAGGTAACGAAGCAAGCTTCGGGGAATGATACCCGAAGAGATTCAAGGCTGGGAGACACGGGTCCCAGCGCTGCGCCTCACCTCTCCGAAGAAAGGAAAGAACGGATGACGTATCGCGTGGCACTAATCGGGGCCGGGATCATGGGCAGCGTCCATGCGCGCCACTGGAGCGCCCTGCCGGACACCGAACTCGTCGGCGTCCTGGACCCCCGAAGCGAGGCGGCCCACGCCGCCGGGCCGGGCTTCAGCGATTGGGCCACCTTGCTGTCCCAGGCGAGGCCGGACATCATTGATGTCTGTACGCCCACGTCCTTCCACCGCGAGTATGTGGAACGGGCGGCGGCGGCGGGCAAGGCCGTTTTTGTCGAGGCGCCGCTGGCGCGTTCCCTCGCCGACTGCGACGCCATGGTCGCCGCCGTGGAACGCGCGGGGGTGCCCGCCATGTCCGGCCATGTGCTGCGTTATTTCCCGGAGTATGCCGCCGCCAAGCGTCTCGTGGATGCGGGCGGCGTGGGCCGGCCCGTCGCCATCCGCACGGCCCGCATGGCGGGCTTTCCCGATCTGGAGGGCCGCCCAAACTGGTATGCCGACCCCGCCCAGAGCGGCGGCCTGGTCCTGGAAATGATCCTGCACGATTTCGACTGGCTGCGGTGGACGTTCGGCCCGGTCACGCGCGTCTACGGCAAGGGCCTGTACGGGCGCGCGGAGCATGTCGGACGCCTCGATTATGCCCTGGTGACGCTGCGTTTCGCATCGGGCGCGGTCGCCCATGTCACCGGGTCATGGGCACATCCGGGCGGCTTCCGCACGACCTTAGAAGTCGCCGGGGACGCCGGGATGATCGAGCATGACTCGGCCCGGAGCGCGCCGCTGGCGGCTTCCCAGCGCGCGGCGGGCAGCGGGGGCGTGGCAGTCCCGGAAAGCCCGATGGCCGAAGGGGAAGACCCCTACTCTCTGGAGATCGAGGCTTTCGTGCGGGCATTGCAAACGAACGAGACGCCACCGATAGCGCTGCGGGAGGCCCGAGAGGCGGCCCGGATCGCCCTGGCGGCTCTGGAATCCATCGAGATCGGAAGGCCGGTGACGCTGGCATGACACGCAAAGACATGACGAGCAAAGACATGACGAGCAAAGACATGACACCAAAGATCGGGATACTCTCCTTCGCACATATGCACGCCGAGTCTTATGCCCATGCGCTGGCCGCCCACCCCGGCGCCGTGCTGACCGGCATCGCGGACCCGGACGCCGCCCGTGGCCAGGCGATGGCCGCGCGGTTCGACACGACTTATTTCCCCTCCGAGGCCGCCCTGCTGGACCAGGATTTGGACGGCGTGGTCGTGACCAGTGAGAATATCCATCATCGGCGACTGGTCGAGGAGTCCGCACAGGCGGGCGTCCAGGCGATCCTCTGCGAGAAGCCGCTGGCGACCACCGCCGAGGATGCCCGCGCCATGCTGGGCGTTTGCGCGGCACGCGGCGTCAAGCTCGCGACTGCTTTTCCCTGCCGCTATTCGCCTGCCTTCCGGCGGCTCAGGCAGCAGGTGCAGGCCGGGGCCATCGGCGATGTGCTGGCGATCCGGGGCACCAATCGCGGCTCGATGCCAGGCGGCTGGTTCGTTGACAGGGCGCTCTCCGGCGGCGGGGCCGTCATTGACCACACCGTCCATGTCGCCGACCTGAACCGCGTCCTGCTCGGGCGCGAGGTGACGGAGGTCTATGCCGAGACCGGCAGTGGGTTCTATCATCAGGACTGGGAGGACACCGGGTTCCTCACCATCGGCTATGCGGGCGGGGTCTTTGCGACCCTGGATGCGAGCTGGTCCCGCCCAAAGACATTTCCGACCTGGGGGGATGTGACGCTCCAGGTCGTGGGCACCGGCGGCATCCTGGACCTCGATATGTTCGCCCAGAACCTGGTCCATTACGATGACCGAGCCGCGCGTGTCGCCTGGGTCGCCTGGGGCAGCGGAACGGATGCCGGTCTGGTCGCCGATTTCCTGCGGCTGGCGTCGGGGAAGGAAGCGCCGGACCTTGCGACCGGGAAGGACGGGCTGCGCGCGCTCCAGGTCGCGCTGGCCGCTTACGAGTCCGCCGCGCAGGGGCAGCCCGTATCCATCACGACTGACTGATCAAAAGAAATGCGCGTGAAAAACAAACCACGGGCGGTATTGGGTCTGCTTCTGGCACTGCTTCTAACGCTTGCTGCCGCCCCCTCCGAGGCACAGACTCAAAGGATGGCGATTCCCTCCTACTTCGGGCCGGGAGCGCTCTGGACGAAGCTGGGTGCCGCCGCGCCGCGCGCAGGCTTGGCGGTCATCAACCCCAACAGCGGCCCCGGCGACGCCGTCCGCGCGGATTACGTCGCCCAGGTCGAGGCCGCTCGGGCGCGGGGGGTGACTATCCTGGGGTATGTCCACACCAGCTACGGCAAGCGGCCTCTGGCGGAGGTCCAGTCTGAGATCGAACGCTTCAACCACTGGTACAAAGTAAACGGGATCTTTTTCGATGAGGTCACGGACGACGATGCCAACCTGCCGTACTACATCCATTGTCGTGCCGCCGCAGGCACCGGACACCCCAAGGTGGTCGTCGTTATCAACCCCGGCGCACCCGTGACGGAGGGCTACATGGCGGCGGCGGACATAGTTCTGACCTTCGAGAGCGACTACAAGACTTACCTGAAGCGGGCCGCCGATCCAGCCTGGGTCGCGCGCTATCCGGCCAAGCGGTTCTGGCACCTGATCTATGCCGCCCCTGATGCCGCCGCCATGCGCCGTGCAGTCCTGTTGAGCAAGAAGCGGAACGCCGGCTGGGTCTATGTCACGCCCGACGATCTGCCGAACCCATGGGATACGCTGCCCGAAGGGCCGTACTGGTCGGACGAGCTGGCCGCATTGAGCGGCCGCTGAAGGTCAGGCCAGGAGGGCTGGAGTCATGGTTTCCGCGAAAAAGAGTCTCGCTGGGTATGCGTTCATCGCCCCGTGGATGATCGGCTTCACCCTCG
>JANLUQ010000452.1:0-9256 GCA_031363565.1 Armatimonadota bacterium
CCAACACTGGGAGGGCCGGAGAAGATACGATCGTAGGGGCGCCGCTTGCCGCGCCCTCTTCTCCTTCCGCGCCCTCTCCTCCGGCTCCCCCAGTGTTGGGGGCGGACGGGGCCATCTTCACCGCCGCCAGCACCGCCAGCAAAAAGACAAGCCCATAGCCCAGGAAATAATGCCAGGCGGCGGGTGACAAGGTCGGCACGTTCGCACGGGCCTTGAAGACCGCTTCGGCGTTGAAGACGTAGTACATATAGAGCGTCGTCGGCAGGGTCAGAGCCAGGGCGACGACCGCCCGCGCCCAGCTCAGGGCGACGCCCTTGCCGCGCCTCAGCACGGTCCAGACGATCAGGAACAGACCCCAGGCCGCCGACAGGTGCAGCACGTCATAGGAGTGCATGTTGCCCAGGATGCCGCCGCAGAGGCCGGCGTAGACCGCGTAGCGCATCTTGCCGGTCTGCTCGCCGCGCAGAAGCGCATAGAGCGCGCCCAGGATGAAGACAGTGCTGACGGTCATCAGGGCTGAGGTGTAGATGCTGAGGAAGGTGTACGCCTCGGGCTGCCAGGCGTCTACGGGTCCGCCCGGCAGGTTTTTGTCATGCCAGTGAGACCACTGCACCCAGCCGAAGCCGCTGGACACGCAGGCAAAGCCAAAGGCGGTCAGCCGCGCGCTGCGGTCGGCGGGAAGGCAGCGCCGGTAGAAGCGATAGATGAGCCACAGCAGGGCGCCGCCGCCGACCAGCCGCGCCCCTTGCAGGGCGGCTTGGGGCGAGCAGTGCGTGAGGGCCATGATGCGCCCGAGCACCCAGAAGAAGGCATTGAACTCCAAGTCGTTCTGGGGGTCCGTCGTGAACATGTTGTGCAGGAAGAACCGGCCGTCCGCCATCTGCCGCAGCCAGGACAGATAATTGCAGTAGTCGTCAATGTTGTAGGGGGTGCCGATGAAGGTGGTCCCCTGCGGCCCCATTACAGGCGCGAGGAAGTACCCCAGAGCATACGGCAAAGTGGTGACGAGGAGGGTGAAGGCGATAAGGGCGGCGACGATGCGACGCTCGGCCATGTCGGGAGAAGCGGACGCGATGCGTCGCGCCCCTACGGAGGCCTCACTCATTCCGCCTCGTCTTCCGCCTCTTCCGGCTCAATCGTCGTCCGCAGCAGGGCGGCGGCGTTCTCGGAGAGGATGCGGCTGCGGTCGGCCCGCGTCAAGGTCGGCGCGCTCTCGACTAGGGCGCGCGTCAGGTGGGGGCTGCCATGGGGAAGGCCGCTGCCATAGAGCAGTTTGCGGGCGGTCATGACCGACGCCGCTTGAGCGATCTTGTCGGCGTCCAGGCTCCCCGAGACCTCGAGGTAGACATTGAGGTGCTGCCGCGCCACGGCCACGGCGGTGCGCCAGTCCTCGCCGCCCATACCCAGTAAGACGAAGCGCATGGAGGGGAACTCGGCGGCGATCAGCCGGGCAGCATGGACCGCCTCGGAATCGGGGACGGAGATCGCGATAGGCTTAGAGTAGCGCCGCTGGGCGTTCAGGATCTCACGGGCATCGGTCAGAATGACAGGCCGACCCGGCGTCCCGAACAGGGCCGCGCCGACTATGCCGCGTCGGTTCAGATGCCGCCGCTGCTCCTCCTGCGACTCGACCGGATAGCCCGCGTTCAGCATGATCCACCCAAACAGGCCATCCTCGGGCGAGACGACCTCGCGGAGCTGACGGTTGCCGGCCACGAAATCGCAGTCGGCGGCCAGGCCGGAGATCAGGGCCGCGCCGTCTAGGCCGGCCCGCCGCTAGGTCGCCAGCAGCAGGTCGCGGGTCGCCATATCGGACGAGAACGGCGTCGCGCCATAATAAGCATGGACATCAAAAGTCGGCATGAGCTATTCTTCCCCTCCGTGCCAGATGCGCTGGGCATTGCCGGACAGGACCGCGTTCTGGTCCGCCTCGGACAGCCCGGAGGCACGCACATACCCCAGCGCGGCGGCCAGGGAGCGGCCCGGCGCGTCAGAGCCAAACAACACGCGCCCGATCCCCGCCGCGTCCCGCAGCAGGGGCAGGGCGTGGGGCGCGAGCAGGGCGCTGGTTTCGACATAGAGGTTTTCGTGGACCCGCATCAGCGAGACCGCCTCGGTCAAAGTCGCGGGCGTGATGCCCTCCAAGATGACGGGGTGCGGAAAATCGTCCAGCAGCCGCAGAAGCTGCGTCGCCTCGCCGCGCGCCTGAACACTCACCATGATCGGTGTCCGGGCGGACCGGCCCAGAACGGAAAGTATCCGCATGAAGGGCGCGAACTCGAGCGGCCAGTCCTGAAGATGGGGAAAGAACCGGAACATCTCGAAGGCCCCCTCGGCAATGCCCTCGACCATCCCTTCCTGCCCCCAGTAGTGACAGGGGTTGACCGTAGCGACGGGGATCAGGTGATCGTGCGCCTGGCAGGCCCGCATGGTTTCGGCATTGCCGGTCTGGGCCGAGTGGAACAGGCCCCAGGTGGAAAGGGCGAGGCACCAGTCCACGCCCTGCGCGCGCATCACCTCGACCAGCGACTCAGGGCTGCTGTCGGCGTGCTGGGCAGGGTAGGCCCCGAACAGCGTGTTGACGTCCGTGATTTCCATAGGTCTCTCTTACTTGCGCTGCCTCAGCATCAGCGCGTCTGCGGAATACCGCGCCCGAATTTCATTTTCCTGTTCGCGGCTGAGGTCTTTGCGAAAATACACATAGCCAACATTGCGGCGATACTCCACTCCATCAATGCCGCCCACAGGAGTTCATCGAACGGAAGCCCTTCGCCGCTGCAATCTTCGCCGTAGAGAACGCGGCAGCTAGAGAAGCGGCCCGCCGGCATGAAATTCCTCGTCGTCTAAGCCGAACTGCCGCATCAACTCTGCGCCGAGTTCCGCGACAAGGCTGTCGGCGCGGTGCTCTTCAAGGTAAACGTACATGACGGCGGCGAGCGGCATTGGTTTATTCCGATACGAGCACGCCACGGAATAAATTCCGAGGCTAAAAAGTGCTCAGTGTCGCGGCGACACAAGACGCAGACGCGAGGCTGCGTAGATTGTCTTCCGTCGCCTCGACGGTGTGCTTTTCTCAGCCTCGGAATTTATTCCGTGGCTTCCTGCGCCCTTACTGCTCCACCATTCCCAGCGCCCGGTCCAGCCGCCGCAGGCAGCGCTCGCGGCCCAGAACCGCGATCATCTCGAACAGGCCTGGCCCGGTCGTCCGGCCCGAGACGGCGACGCGGACCGGGTGGATCACCTCGCCGCCCTTGACCTCAAACTCGGCGATGGTATCGCGCACGACCTGCTCGGTCGCCGCCTTGTCGAAGACTTCCACGTTCGCGAAGCCCGCGCGGACCCGGCGCAGGCGGTCGCCGACGCCCACGCCGGAGAACCACTTGGCGACGGCCTTTTCGTCGAACAGGTACTCATCGTCGGCCAGCAGGAAGAAGTCAGCCAGGGCGGGCGCTTCGGCCACGGTCTTCATCCGCTCCTGCTCCAAGGCCAGGACACGGCCGATGTAGTCTAAGGTCTCGGCGTCCGGGTCATCGGCAACCAGGCCCGCTTCACGCAGGAACGGCAGTGTCTGGGTCGCCAGATCAGGCAGCGACAACTGCCGGATATACTGTCCATTGAACCAGAGCAGCTTTTCCGGGTCGCTGATCGGCGAACGGTTCAGGATGCCATCGAGGTCGAACTTCTCGACCAGTTCCGGCACGGTGAACAAGTCGCGCTCCTCTTTGGGGGACCAGCCCTGCATGGCGAGGAAGTTCAGGGTCGCCGCCCGTAGATAGCCCTGGCGCGGGTACTCCAGAGCGCCCAAGGCGCCGTTGCGCTTGCCGAATTTCTTCTTGTCCGGTCCCATCATTACAGGCAGGTGGGCGTAGATCGGCGGCTCCCAGCCCAGGGCACGGTGGATCAAGATGTGCATGGGCGCAGAGGGCAGCCACTCCTCGCCGCGCAGGACGTGCGAGATCTCCATCAGGTGGTCGTCTACTTGAGCGGCCAGGTGGTAGGTCGGGTAGCCATCGGATTTGAGCAGAATGGCGTCTTCGAGGATACGGTTCTCGACCGTGATCTCGCCGTAGACGGCATCTTGGAAGGTCGTCTTGCCCTCCAAAGGAACAGCGAAGCGGACCGTTGCAAACTCGCCGCGCGTCTTCTCGTAGTCGGCCCGCTCGGCCTCATTCAGATGCCGGTGGCGGCGGTCATAGCCAGGCGGCAGGCCGCGCTTCTGCTGGTTCTCGCGCATCCGAGCCAGCTCGTCGGGCGTGTCATAGGCCCGATATGCTTTTCCTTCAGCGATAAGCTGGTCGGCGTACTTATGGTAGAGAGGGAGCCTTTGGGACTGGACGTAGGGGGCGTGCGGGCCGCCCTTTTCGGGGCCTTCGTCGTAGTCTAACCCGTACTCGCGCAGCGAGTCAAGGATGACCTGGACGCCGTCCGCCGTCTCGCGGTTCTTGTCCGTGTCCTCGATTCGCAGGACGAACGTTCCGCCGGTGTGCCGGGCATACAGCCAGTCCCAGAAGGCGGTGCGGATGCCGCCGATGTGAAGCGCCCCTGTCGGGGACGGCGCGAAGCGCACGCGAACATTGGTCATGACAACTCTTCCAAAGGCTCTTCCAAAAACTTTTCCACCTCGAACCGGGACGGCAGGGACGGCTGCGCGCCAGACTTCGTCACACTGAGCGCGGCGGCGGCGTTCGCGAAGGCGGCCGCCGCTTCGAAAGACTGTCCTTCGCCCAGCGCTGCGGCCAAGGCGCCGGTGAAGCAGTCGCCCGCCGCCGTCGTGTCCACGACTTGGGGCACGGCTCGGCCTGGTATCGGCGTCTCGCCGTCCGATGTCGCCAGCAGGACGCCCGCCGCGCCCAATGTCGCGGCGACCTGTCCGACGCCCCGCGCGCGCAACGACTTGACCGCCGCCTCGGGCGTCGCAGGGGCGTCGCCCGCCAGCAAAGCGGCTTCGGTCTCGTTCGGCGTCAGGACGGATACCAGCGCGAGCAGATCATCAGGCAAAATCCGGGCCGGGGCGGGGTTGAGGATCGTGATCTTTCGCGCGCTCCGTGCCAGCTTGAGGGCGGCCATGACCGTCTCCAAAGGCGACTCTAGCTGGCAGATCAGGACATCGGCCTCACGGATCGCGTCCTGGGCCATGTCTATCAGGGCAACGCTCAACTTGGCATTAGCGCCCGAGACCACCACGATCACATTCTCGCCGGTCGCCTCGTCTACGGTGATGAGGGCAGCACCGGTCGGTGCGTCGGGGTCGCGGACGACGTAGCGAGTGTTGATGCCTTCGGCCTCCAGGCCCAGCACCATGTCGTCGCCCAAGCTGTCTGTGCCAACGCAGGCGATGAAGGTCACGACCGCGCCGAGACGCGCCGCCGCCACGGCCTGGTTCGCGCCTTTGCCGCCCGGCAGGCTCTCGAAGCCGGTACACAGCATGGTCTCGCCCGGCTGGGGCAGGTGCGCGACGCGCGCCGTCATGTCCATGTTCGCGCTGCCAACCACGACCACGCGCGCCCGCTTGGGCGGCGCGAGGTCAGGCGCGGTCGTGTCTGTGGCGGCGGCATCGCTCATGGGTAGAGGGTAGCATTTTTGGGGCAGGTTGTCAAGGGGCGAGAGGAAGAAGGAGAAGTCATGGGAGGTCGAGGAGGACTGCGGGCGACGTTCTGTGTGGAGGCCCCGCCACTGCGGCCTGACTTGTGCCGGGGCCGTGAGTGCAGTATAATGGTGTAAGGATGCTTAACTCTGTGACTTCAATCAGTATTAAAGTGTCGCGACGCGGTTTGCTTCAGCTAGCGGCGGGCGCGTCCGCAGCGGCGGTGGCGAACCGCCTTCCGATGGCGTGGGCGCAGATCCCTCGCGGCCACGCCGCCACTGCCGAGTTCCAAAACCCGCTGTTCGCCGGCGACTATGCCGACCCCTCGATCCTGCGCGTCGGCGGCGATTTTTACATCACCCACACCTCCTACCGTTATGCGCCGGGCCTGGTGGTCTGGCACTCGCGCGACCTGGTGAACTGGACGCCCATTTCACACGCGCTCAATGACATGCGTGGCACACACGCGGAAGTCTGGGCACCCGAGCTTGTCTTTCATGAGGGGCATTACTTCATATATTTCCCAATGGGAGGCATTTATGTCGTTCATGCGGAGCACCCAAGCGGACCCTGGAGCGCGCCGATCAATCTGAAGATTGACGACATTGATCCCGGCCATGTGGTCGGCCCGGATGGGAAACGCTACCTTTACACTGCCGGCGGCCACGCCGTTGAATTAAGTCCCGATGGTCTATCAGCCGTCGGAGAACGGATGAAAGTTTATGAGGGCTGGCAGTTCCCCCAGGAGTGGAAGACGGAGGGCTTCTGGCTGGAAAGCCCCAAGCTGACGAGGCGCGGCGAATACTACTACTTGACCTGCGCCGAGGGCGGCACGTCGGGGCCGCCGACCAGCCATATGGCGGTGGTGGCCCGCTCGAAGTCACCGCTCGGCCCGTGGGAGAACTCGCCCCATAACCCGCTCATCCACACTTACAGCGCAGACGAGGCCTGGTGGTCGGTGGGGCACGGCACGCTGGTCTCGACGCCCGCCGACCACTGGTACATCGTCTATCACGGCTACCGGAATGGGCTGCCTACCCTGGGCCGTCACACGCTGATGGAGCCGGTCGAGTGGACGCCGGACGGCTGGCCGCGCGCGCAGACGGGCGCGCGGCGCGGGGAGCCGACGCCCGCGCCGATGGGCGTCGCGCAGCGCCCGATGATCGTGTTATCGGACGATTTCCGCGCGCCGAGTCTCAAAGCAACCTGGGGCGCATGGGACGAGACCGACATGAGCCGCTTCCAAGTGGGGCGGGGTGCGCTGACGATGCGCGCCAAAGGCGACTCGCCCGGCCATAGTTCACCGCTCACCATCATGGCGCGTGATGCGAGTTACCAGGTGCAAGTCACGGCGACACCGCAGAACGGCGGCGGCGCGGCGATGGGCCTGTTTTATGGCCCTGAACACTGGCTGTTTGCCGAACTCAAAGCGGGCCAACTGCGCGTTTTCGGGGCAAAAGAGACACTGGCGAGTCGCATATGGAAGGCGGGCACGGTGCATATGAGAGTCCTGAACCGCCACAACCAGGTTGATTTCTTGGCCAGCGAAAACGGGCGCGACTGGCAAAGTCTGGCTGCCGGTTTTGATGCGTCGGGCTTCAATAACAACGCCTTGCACGGGTTCCAGTGTCTGCGCCCGGCGCTGGCAGCGAGCGGCGCGGGCGGCGCACGCTTCACCGAATTCAGTTACCGCCCTTTGTGACGCCGGGTGGGCGGCGCGCCGGGGCGGGTTGTCCAGGGGGCGCTGCCGGAGAGAGGGTCAAGTTCCCTCCCCAGGCAGCCGTCCCCTCTCTTTTAGATGGATTTCCACCGACTCGCGGCTAATGATGCCGGCGGCGTGGAGGCCGAGCAGAGCATCGTCCATCGTCTGCATCCCGTCATGGGTAGTGGCTGAGGAGGAAGACGGCGCGCTGCGGCTCCAGCAGGGACAGGACCGCCTGCCGGACGGCATCGGCCAAGCCGTACAGACGGGCCAGACCTTCCGGGTCGGGCGCAGCGCCGTCCGTACTTTCTTCCAGCATCTCCCAGGGGCGGGCGAGGCGGGCATGGTCGAGGCAGACGCTGCGGACCGCGCGGAACAGGTAGGCTTGCAGGCAGCCGCGCGGCTGGTAGCGGGACCGCAGACGCCACAGGCGCAGGAATGTTTCCTGGGCGGCGTCCTGAGCGGCATCGGGGTCGCCAAGGAGGCGCGCGGCAAAGCGCACCAGGCGGCCCTGGTACGCCTGCACGATCAGGCCGAACGCCGACTCGTCGCCGCCCGCCACCCGCCGCATCAAGGCATCATCATCCACAGGCCGTCACCTCCATTGTGGTGAACGGAGGCGGGCGGCATTCGCTTCGATTTATTTTTCGGGTTCTATTTCTCGGGGGCGCGCGGCGGGAGGGGGAGCGTCGGCGGGAGACTGAACGTGGGCGGCAGGATAAGCGTCGGCAGAGGGGAGGGGTTGGCGTTGTACTGCCGCGGCCCCGAGAAGATCTGCGGGTTGAACGGGATAGGGAGGACCTGTCCGTTCCGGTCGGTGCAGGCCATGCCGCCGGGGCCGGTCCGCAGGCCGTAGATAAGATAGGAGTGGGGCATCACGTCGCCAGGAGCACCCGGGGACTGGAGATAGGGCAATGCGAGACGAGGCGATGCTGGGTTAGGACGACGCAATGTGCGGGAGGCGCGCTGAAGTGGGGCTTGTACCGACGTCGCCGGCAGAGGTGTGTCGCCCTGACCGAATCCGGCGGCGAGGACCAGAGGAATGCCGAACGCGGGAACTAGTCGTATCATGGGTTTGTCTCCTGTTTGCCACGGCCCTCCTGGAAGGAGGGGAAAGAACCCGTTCTCATGCCCGTTCTCATGTATGGATTATACACGGAAGTCGGCTCTTTCTGACGCGCGACTTGGAGTTTCCCTGGGAGCCATTGGAAGAGGGCATGGGCGGCCTGGCCTTGCGAGGCCAAGCCGTTCTTTGCGGGGCTGGGACGCTCTTTCGGTCTCAGCCCAGCCACTCCGGGTTCTTGGCGGTGCTGTCGAAATCAGGCGTCGTCTTGAACAGCTCAGTGGTGCCTTCAAGTGCGGCCACCTGGGTGCGGCCCAGGAGCGCGGCCATTTTGTCGGGGGGCATCGGCGCGAAGGTCCGGGCGGCGTTCAAAGCCTGTTCCAAGATCTCCATGCGGTCAATGCCGGTGATGACGACCGAGACCGGCAGGGTCATGGAGTAGTGCAGCATCTCGGTGGGCGTGGCGATCTTCTCGGCCAGGACGCGGTCCAGGATGAAGTGGTCGCCGAAGGTCTTCATGCCCAGGACGCCGATGCCCTTGGAGGCGGCGAGGGGCAGGACCTGGTGGGTGAATGAGCGGAAATGGGCGTCCATGACGTTGACGGGCATTTGCACGGTGTCGAACTGGAAGCCGTGCTGGTCGGCGACTTCGAGCATGCGGCGATGGACGAGCGGGTCTTTGTGGCCGGTGAAGCCGATGTAGCGGACCTTGCCGGCCGAGCGGGCGGCGACGGCAGCTTCCAAGGCGCCGCCTGGGGCGAAGATGCGGTCGGGGTCTTCCATGCGGATGATCTCGTGGAACTGGATTAAATCCACACGGTCGGTCTGGAGGCGGGAGAGGGACTGGTTGAGCTGACTGTTGAACGAGGCCGCCGTGCGGCCGTCTATTTTGGTCATCAGGAAGATT